>JBDLIA010000166.1 GCA_039715185.1 Gemmatimonadota bacterium | reverse complement strand
CTCCCGCGCCCGCCGGCCGCCTATCGCAACTTAACCTACCCCTCGATGAGCGCCAGGATCGCCTCCGCGTTGGCCTCGGCGCCGCCCGTCCGCGTGCGCACGTAGGCGGTGGCCCTGTCTCCGGCCGCTCGGCGCGCGGTCTCGTACTGCGCCAGGGTGCGCAGGCGCCCTTCGAGCTGAGCGGCGTTGGTCACCTCTATGCCGCCGCCGCTGGCCACCAGCTCGGCGGCCTCGCGCGCGTTGCCGTGCCTGGGGCCGAGCAGCACCGGGATCCCCGCGGCCGCCGGCTCGACCACCGAGTGCACGCCGTCGTCGCGAAAGCCGCCGCCCACGTAGGCCAGGTCCGCGACGCGGTACAGGTCGGCGAGGAGGCCGAGCTGGTCCACGATGACCGCGCCGGGCAGCGGCCGTTCGTCCTCCAGCACTTCGGAGAGGCGGCGGTGCCTGATGTAGCTTCGGTCCAGCCGACCCTCGATGCCCACCAGGTGGGTTTCGCTCGGCTCGTGCGGCGCTATGACCAGCCGCACGCCGGCGCCGCCGCGCACGAACGCCGGCAGCAGCCGCGCCTCGTCCGAGGGCCACGTGGATCCCGCCACCAGCGTGACCACGCCGGGGTCGCGCAGGCGCTTCGCCGCGTCGGGAAGCTCGCCCGCGAGGCGTTTCAGCACCTGGTCGAAGCGCGCGTCGCCGGTCACCCGGGTGCGCTCGGGCAGCGACCCCATGCGCCTGTGCAGGACCGCGTCGTCGGGGGCGATGGCGCCAACCAGGTCCAGCCTGCCGTACGACGGGCCCAGGAACCAGCGCGCCGCCGGCCGCAGCCGAGACGAGTCGCGCGCGAGCGCGGCGTTCACCAGCGCCACGCGGGTGCCGCGCCGCTTGGCCTCGGCCCCCAGCACGGGCCACACTTCGGAGCGCACGTAGGCGATGACCGTCGGCTCCAGGGCGTCCAGCGCGCGGCGCACATCGGTGAGGGAGTCCCACGGCAGGTAGGCGGCTACGTCCGCGCCCATCTCCTCGAGCAGCCGCTCGGCCGACGGCGAAAAGTGGGTGAACGCGATCTGCACGGCCGGGCGCTTCTCGCGCAGCGCGGCGATGATCGCCTTGGCCATGAGGCTCTCGCCCGCGGACGGCGCGTGCACCCACACCAGCGGACGGTCCGGATCGCGGTGCTCGGCGGCCCAATCCTCGAACGCCGAGACCGACACCCGGCGCCCCGCGAGTCCGCGCTGGATCTTCTCGTCGCGACCGGCTCCGGCGCTCGCGAACGGCCGCGCCGCTCTCAGCACGAATCGGTAGAAGTGCTCCCTGGCGCGCAGCGCGGGGCCCGGGTCGACCGGGTGGGTGTCCGGCTCCGGCAGCTCGGAGGAGTCGGGGTCGCCCACATCGGCGCGAGGCGCCGCGGGCACTACGGGGGCTTCGAGATCCACGTCGGCTACCGGCTTCTCGCCAGCGCCCGGCTGCGCACTCGGAGCGGGCAACTCGGCTGGCTCTGGCGGCATCATCGCCGGGCGCTGACCTCCGCTCATAGGCTTCCTCCCGGCCTTGGGCGCGGCCACCACGGAGATGGCCGCCCGGGACAAGAACCGCCGCGATCGTGGTCGATGGACGCCCACGGCGGCGTGCCTCTATATTCGCCGCCGTGCGTTACATCGGCAATAAGACCAAGCTGCTGGACTTCATCCGGCGCACCCTCCGTCGCAGGGGAATCGCGCCGGGTCTGGCGGTCGATCCCTTCACGGGCACCGCCTCCGTGGCGCGCGACCTCAAGCGGCTCGGGCACCGCGTGGTGGCCTCGGACGTGATGGAGTACGGCCGCGTGTTCGCCGAGGCCTACGTCGTCGCGGAGCCAGGCAACGGTCACGCGCGGGTGGCGACGCTGCTCGACGAGCTGGGCTCGCTGCCTCCGCGGGACGGCTTCCTCCGCCGCAACTTCGGCGCGACCGACCAGGCCGACCAAGGGCGCATGTACTTCACCCCGGACAACGCCGGCCGCATCGACGCCGCGCGCGACCGTATCGAGCGCTGGCGTCGCGACGGGGCCATCGACCAGGGGACCTTCTACGCCCTGGTGGCGGCCCTCATCGAGGCCGCCGACCGGGTGGCCAACACCGCGGGCGTGTACGCCGCCTTCATCAAGTCGTGGCAGGCGAACGCGGTGAAGCCGCTCGAGCTGAAGCCGCGCAGGCCGCAGTCGGGGCCGCCGGCCCGGGCGGCGCGCGGCGACGCCGCGGACGTGGTCGGGGATTCGGGGCCCTTCGACCTGCTCTACCTGGACCCGCCCTACAACGAGCGCCAGTACCCCGCCTACTACCACCTGCCCGAGCTGATCGCCGAAGGCTGGTTCGACACCGAACCCGCGCTGCGCGGCAAGACCGGACTTCTGCCCGACGCCGACAAGCGCAGCGACTGGTGCCGCCGCGGCGCCGCGGCCGACGCGCTGGGGGCGGTGCTGGACGCCGCCGACTGCCGCCACGTGGTCATGAGCTACAACTCCGAGGGCATGATCCCGTCCGATACCATCGCCGCGCTACTCAAGACTTGGGGCCGCGCCTCGACCTACAAGCGCTACCGCCGCCGCTACAAGCGCTACCGCTCCGACGCCGACGGCGAGGGCCGCTCCTACGCCGGCGACGAGGTGGAGGAGTATTTGTTCTGCGTGGACCGGTAGGGTCACCCCGCGATCTGCCCCAGCGTCGTTAGCGTCAGGTAGCTCGTTACCCAAAGGAACCAGAAGACGGCGAACGCGGCGTGGAAGCGCCGGTTTCCGGTCAGAGCCGCGATGACGGCGGATAGGATGATCACCGCGACGAACCCCCAATACGATGGCGGCAGCCCCCGCAGCCCGCCCTCGGCCTTCAGCACGGTCTCAGGGATGTCGATGAACCAGGCCACTGTGAGGAGGCCGAAGAACCAGCTCCTGTTGCGGTAGAAGTGATCCTCGAAGTCGAAGTCGGGGGGGATGTCCCAGGGATACAGAATCGAGGCCAAGAGGAACAGCGACACGGTGTACGCAAAGACGAGCAGGAACTCGACGAAGGTCCACTCCGGTAGGCCGCTCCACCAGAACATCCCCCACCATATGCCGACGATGTAGACGATGACGTTCACGCCCCAGGCGACGTGGACCCAGTAGACTTTGAGCGTGTCGCGGTGGTGCACGGACTTGCTGAAGCCGACCAGGATATGGGTCAGTCCGAGACCCATGACGACGGACAGCAGGACGCTGAGATACTCGAAGACCGTCATGACCGACCCTCCGGGGATCAACTGGAGTTGGCAAGAGCGGCCAACTCATCCAGCAGCGTTGCTACTCACGGATTGCGATTCTGCCGGCAGGCCTGCCCGCGCACAAGCAGATCACCCTCGG
>JBDLIA010000165.1 GCA_039715185.1 Gemmatimonadota bacterium | reverse complement strand
ATCGATTCGGACGCCGCCGCGACCTCGGCCGACGGAGCCGATGGCTCTGGCGCTGGCGCCGGCGCCGGGCGCGACGCGGCAAACGAGGCCGAGGCCAAGAGGCTGGCGCTGCTGATCGACGAGCTCGCGCCGGTGCTCGCGGAGTTTCCGATCGCAGGCGATCGGGTCAAGCGCCTGGTGCTGGCGCCGCTGCCGGGATCTCGCGAGATGCTGCTGTGGCCGCGCCGGGTTCACCCGCAGCGGCTCGCCGACGGCCTCGCGGCCGCGCTCGAGACGGGTGAGCTGCGCGTCCAAGTGGTGGTCTCGCCGCTCGAGAGCGCCGAGAAACCGACCGCCACCGAGCTGATCTCGCTGGCCAGCGCCCAGGATGCCGACGCGGCGCTGCTCTACGGCCTGCGCGCCGACGGCGGCGACGCGAGCGTCCGTCTGGTCTATTTCGGCGTCGAGTCGGGCGCCGCGCTCGAGGCCCGCCACACGATCGAGGACGCCGGCGATCACGGGCTGGTCAGCGTCAACCCGCTGTTTGTCGCCGTGCTGATCGCGCTGCTCGGCGGCTTCACGCTGTGGCTGGTGTGGACCGTGGTGCGCGGCAGCGGGATGATCCGCATCGAGCTCAAGGTCGATCCGGCGTCGAGCAAGCCGTCGTTCTCGATCCTGATCTCGAAGGACAAGCGCTGCCCGGCGGTCAAGGATCCAAAAAAGCACCTGGCCTCGGTGTCGGTCGAGGAGAAGCGCCGGCGCTTCGGCGCCGACAACGTCGGGGCCAACGAGGAGTTCGAGCGGATTCCGCCCGGTCATTGGTTCGTTCACGTCTTCGGGACCTACGGCAAGGGCGGCGAGCTCCGGGCGCTGCCGCCGCTCACCGAGCCGGCGCGGGTGAAGCGCAACCAGGTCACCACCGTGGTGGTCGCCCTGGTCCCCAAGGAGAGCGAGTTTCACTTCATCGTCATGGCGCCGCTCGGCCCGGCGCCGGGCGCGCTGGTCTGGCTCGGATCGAACCCCGCGCACCGGGTCGTGACCGACGAGGACGGCAAGGCGATCTTGTTCGCGCCGACCGGCGAGCACACGGTGCACGTTGAGTCCTCCGACGGCATCGAGATCACCCGGAAGATCCACGCCTTTGGCAGCCGCATCTCGATGGTGACGATCAACCTCGAGCGCGAGCGGCGCCTGGCGCAGATCTCGGGCGGGCTCAAGGTCGAGCTCGGGCCCGACGAGCAGGCCGAGATCGTTCCGGATCGCCGGGAGGCCGCGGTCGCTTCCCAGCGCGAAGTGCGCGCCAGCGACGAGGCGACGCCGGAGACCCTGCGCGGGCTCAGGCGCTACCCGCCCGAGGCCGCGCTCGCCCGCGGCGCCCTGGGCGTCGTCTACCGCGCGACTCACCAGGTGCTCGATCGTCCGGTCGCGCTCAAGGTCATGGCGCCCGAGATCCGCGAGCACCCGGCGGCCGCGCAGATGTTCGAGCAAGAGGCCAAGGCGCTGGCGGCGCTCAACCACCCGAACGTCGTCGCCGTCTACGACCAGGGCCGCGACGGCGAGCAGATGTTCATGGTCATGGAGTTCGTCGAGGGCACCACCCTCGAGGACGTGCTCGAGCAGCGCACCCGGCTCGATCTCGCCGAGGCCGCGCGGATCGGCGAGCAGCTCGGCCGCGGCCTCGCCTACGCCCACGGGCGCCGGGTGATCCACCGCGACATCAAACCGGCGAACATCTTCCTGTCGACCGACGGCACCGTGAAGATCGGCGACTTCGGGCTGGCGCGGGTGATCAGCGAGGTCTCGATCAAGCGCACCGAGGTCAAGGGGACGCCGCTGTACATGGCGCCCGAGCAGATCCGCGGGGCCAACATCGACTTCCGCGCCGACATCTACTCGGTCGGCTGCACCCTGTTCGAGGTCCTCGCCGGCCGCCCGCCGTTCATCGAGGGCGAGATCCTGTACCACCACATCAACACCGAGCCGCCCCGGCTCGCCGACCTCGTCCAGATCCCCGCGGCCGTCGACGACCTGATCATGACGTGCATCGCCAAGGACGCCCCCGATCGCCCCGCCTCCGCCGAGCGGATCGCCGACGTCTTCGGCGCGCTCCGCCGCGGCTAGCGCCAGACCGAAGGTCTGCCCGGCGTGGCAAGTTGCTGATCTCGCGAGGGCGTCCGGCCCGCCGGCCGGGGTGTCCGGTATGCCGGACGCGGGTGGTCGGCGGACGGGACACCCGTGCTAGCGCTTGCTTGGCGATCGCGGAGTTACGGCTGGCCCGGCGCTTGCTCTATCCGGCGGCGTGCGTTCTCGTCCCATACGCAAAGGCGACATCCGCGGCGTGACCCGCCGCGTGCGCGACCGCCGCTTTCGCATGGCCCCCAGCCGGGAGGTCAACAACGCGATGGGCTACCTCACCGCCGTCCTCGTGCAGAAGTACGGCATCGAGTTCCACGCGCTCACGTTTCTGAGCGACCACAAACACGACGTCAACCACGACCCCAACGGGCGCTTGCCCGACTTCAACCGCGACCTGCACCACTTCATCACCAAACAGCTCAACGCGATGTTCGGCGACGAGGGCCCGATGTGGGACTCGAAGCAGACGAGTCATGTCCGCCCGGTCGAGCCCGACGACATCCTCGGTCGCATCGGCTACACGGCGGCGAACGCGGTCCACCACGAGCTGGTCAAGTTCGCCAAAGACTGGCCGGGGCTTTCGATGTGCTGGCCGTGCCCGCCGCGCACGTTCAAGCGCCCCAAGCGGGGCTTTATGAACTTCGACGCCAAACACCCCGACGGCTCGGACGTCTGGCCCGAAGTGGTCACGCTCACGATGCATCGGCCGCCCGGCTTCGATGATCTGTCCGACAACGAGCTCGCGATTCGCATCAAGGATGCGATCGAGGCCGTTGAGCAAGCGGCCCACGACAAGGTCGAGAAAAAGAGGGGCAGGTTCGTCGGTCGCCGGGCCATCCTTCGCACCAAGCGGGAGGCCTGCGCCACCAGCGTGGAGTCGAAGTCCGACATCAATCCCCGGATCGCCTGCAAGAACAAGAAGCGTCGCGAGGAGGCGATCGAGGAAGACCGCGCCTGGATGCGCAAATACCGCCCGGCCTTCAAGGCCTGGCAAGCCGGCGACCGCGACGTCGAGTTCCCCCACGGGACCTACAAGATGCTCGTCGTCCACCGCGCCAACGTCGCCGGCCCCGATTGAACCCGCGACATTCGCCTCTGCCCGGCAAGGCCCAGCGCCTCGCCGGGCACCGCTGCGTCCGGAGCCCCGATCGCCGCTCCGATCGCCCCGCTTTTCGAGCCCCAGCTTACAAAGCCTTCGCTCGATGAGCTCCTGACCCGCGGCCGCGGCGCTCACGCGCCGCCGCGCGACCGCTCGCGCCGAT
>JBDLIA010000164.1 GCA_039715185.1 Gemmatimonadota bacterium | reverse complement strand
GCGCGCTGGGGGCGGTACTGGGACGTGCCGTGGGCGATCGAAGTCCGGGCGCTCGAAGCAGTCGAGGCGGCGGCCGGATCGTAAGGCCGACGGGCGATGGCCCGTCCCGCCATGCGCCTGGCCCACGTTTCCGCGGAAACGTCCCAGGCGGGCGGCGCGTCGCCGGCTCTCCGGCAGCGCCGCCATTCGCGTCGGCACGCACCCGTCTCTATTCTCATACGATGACGAGCCGCCACTTTGCGGCCGCGGCGCTGGCGGGCACCCTGTGCGGGGGCCTTCTGGGCTGCGGCCCTCATCGTCACCTCCCCGTGGAGCTCACGGGCGCGCCCGCGGGTACCCCCAGCGCCGTCGAGGTGGACGGCGCACGCTATCACCTCGAGGTCTCCGACGAGTGGGTACGCGTGTCCGTCGACAACCTCACCGACGACACCCTCAGACTCGACGTCGCAGGCCTCGTCTTCCGGGGTCCGAACGGCCTTCGACACCGTCTCGTGGCCGGCGACCATCTGTCGTTGTTCGAGGCCTCCCGGTCCCGGCCGACCGAGCCGAACGAGCCCATCACGTTGCGCGTGCAGCTCGCCCCGCCTCCGCCGCTCCGGCACCGGCCGGCGCATCTGGCGGTGCGGCAACTCGAGCCCGACAGACCGCTGGTGCGCATCGCGCCGGGCGGCTCTTACGAGGATTACTTCTACCCGGCCGAGCACCTCCGCCTGGACCCTTCGGGCCTCTGGAGCGTCAGCCGCCTCTTCTGCAGCCACCCCAAGGGCGCGGAGCTGGCCGGCCTGAACTTCGAGGTGGCGGTGCCGGCGAGGGACGGCCTCGCGGTGCACCGCGTATTGCTGGAAGGCCGCGTGACCAAGGAGCCGTCGCCCCTCTAGGCGCGCCCGCCAGCCCGAGCCCCCAGATACTCGCATGCCTCGACGCCCATCGCCGTCCACGGCCTCCGGCCCGATCGCGACGCCCGGTCTGATCCTCGCGCTCCTCGCCCTCGCGTGCGCGTCGGACTCCGAACCCGCGCCATCGGCCGACGACGGCGACTCCGCTCCGGCCGTCTTCGCCGAGTCTCCTGCCGCGTGGTTCAACGTCTACTTCACGCGTCTCGCGGTGGCGCCGGACGGGCGGCAGGCGGTGCTCGACTCGCGCCGCCTCATCGACCTGACCACCGGCGCCGAGACGCCCATTGAAGGCGGCCTCGACGCGGTGTCCAGCGCGGCGTTCGATCGGCTCGGCCGGCTCGTCGTGACGGGGCAGAGGGGCGAGGAGCGGGGCTGGTTCCGCATCGACCGGGCCGTGAGCGTCGAAGCCACCCCCATCCTCCACTCCGTGCCGCCCATCGCCCGCGTGTCCTGGGCGCCGTCGGGCGAGCGGGTCGCCTACACCACCCGCGGGGATCCGTCGACCCTGTACGTCGGCCCCGCCGACGGGTCGGCAGAGCCCGCGACACACACCCTCCCCGGCGCCCCGAGCGCCCACGCCTGGCTCCCCGACGGGTCCGCCGTGCTGGTCCTCGTCCCCGACGAGCACGGGGTGAGCACGCTGCACGCCGTCGACCCGGAAAGCGGCGCCACGCAAACGCTCGCCGACCGTCTCGATGGAGCCTCGAGCCCCCGCAGCATGGCCGTCTCCGACGACGGCGCCTTCGCGTACCTCGCGCTGGCCAGCGACGACGCGCCCGACCCCGAGGCGCGGCACGAACCCTACGCCGACCGCGACCTGGGCATCTACGAGGTCGACCTCGCGACGGGCGCCCGGCGGCCCGTGGTGCAGACCCCGGCCGAGGAGTTCGCGCCGGTGTTCGCGGACGGCGCGCTGCACTGGATCGCGATCCAGACGCGCGACGAGATCGCGCTTGTGCCGGCCGACGGCGGGCCCCTGACGGTCGTCGCCGAGGGCGCCGAAAGCCCGACGTGGCGCCCCGACGGTCGAGCCATAGGCGTGACCACCGGCAACTGGCGGCTAGCGGACTGGGCGCTGAACCTGGACGGCGGCGTGATCGAGCTCGACGCCGAGGGCCGCGCGACGTCGCCCGACGAGCCCATCGAGCCGATCATCACCGGCTACCACGAGGACTTCTCGCCCGCGTGGTCGCCCGACGGCGCCTGGATCGCCTACCACTCGCACCGCTCCCCCGAGCCCGTCGCGGACTACTCAAGCGAGGGCAGCACCGACGACATATACGTGCGCCGGCCGGGCGCGCCCATGGCCGAAGAGGTCAGGCTCACGGACTTCGGGCGCGAGGTGGGCACGCCCGAGTGGGCGCCCGACGGCCGCAGGCTGCTCATGACCACCTGGGACGAGGGCGGCGCGTCCGCGTGGGTGGTGGAGCTGGACCCGGAGACCGGCGCCCCGCTGGGCCGGACGCGCGTGCCCAACCCCGGCGCCGAGGGCTGGGTGCCGACCTGGGCCGCGTGGTCCCCCACCCGCGAGGAGCTGGCGCTCTTGGTAGCATCCCGCGACGGAGGCGTCGAACTCTGGACGCTGGCCCCGGATGGCTCGGACGCCCGCCGACTGACGGCGTACTCGGGTCGCTGGGGCGGGGTCGATTGGTCGGCCGACGGGGAGTCGATCGTCTACGGCGCGGACGTCGGCGCCAGCTACGAGCTTTCCTCGATCCCCCGCGCCGGCGGAGAGCCGCGCCAACTCACCGACGACCCGGCGAACCTCATGCACCCCCAGGTATCGCCCGATGGGCGCTGGATCGCAGCTTCCCGGATCCGGCACCAGGTCCGGGTGCACCGGATGGAAGTGAATTGACCGAACCGTCCGGTGGGCCCATTTGGACCTCACCGAGGCGGCCGAGATGTATGCGCTATTCGGCGGGTGGACACCCAGGCGGGCGGGCCTTGGGTGCCGTAGGTTAGACACGCGCGCGCCGCCCGACCGCGAGGTGTCTCGAATGCCGAACTCACGACGCAGCCCCGCGTCGGTTCTCTTTCTTGCCGTCGCCGCGATTCTTCCCGCCGCCTGCGCCCAGGCCGACGCGCCGCCCGATGAGGCCGCAGCCCTGGCCGACGCCCACCCCCAGGACACCCTCACCACCCGCGTCACCACCATGATCGCCGCCCTCGACGCGCGCCTGGACGAGCTCGAGGCCGAGGGCATGGCCGGGGTGGTGGCGCTGTGGATCGCGGGCGAACCGGTCTACGAGCGCGGGCTGGGGCACGCCGACTGCGCGTTGACGACGCCCATGACGCCCGAGCACGTGTTCCTCATCGGCTCCATCACCAAGGAGTTCATGAAGGTGCTGGGCTACGCGCTCCAGGCCGACGGCGCGCTGTCGTTCGACGACCTGGTCGGCGCGCACCTGCCCGGCCTGCCCGAGCACCTGGCCGGCCTCACCGTGCGCCAGCTCCTGCTCCACACCGCGGGCCTGCCCGACATAATCGACCGCGACGGCCAGCCGATCGACTACACGGTCGATTACGACTACGAGGACGTCG
>JBDLIA010000163.1 GCA_039715185.1 Gemmatimonadota bacterium | reverse complement strand
GAAAAGACTGGCAGTTCTTGTACTGATGGCCGCCGCCGCCGCCGGCTGCGGAGACGACCCCACCGGGCCGTCGACCCCCAACGTGGCGGGAGCCTGGTCCTACGCCGCCACCAACGTGACCGCGGCCACGGTCACGTGCAGCTTCACGAATGTGTCCCTGTCTCTCACCCAGAGCGGGACGACCTTTTCCGGGACGTACTCCGGGGGGCTCCTGTCCTGCTCGGCGCCGGGTGCCAGCTTTTCGGAGCCGATCGGCGGGGGCCCCGTGGCTTCCGGCACGATCAACGGGACCTCCGTGACGTTCGATATGGATTCATCGGACTGGAGGAACACGGGCACCATATCGGGCAACTCCATGTCCGGAACCGTGAACGTGCGGGTCGTGGTCGAGGGAGTGCCGATCGTGCTGACGGGAAACTTCAGCGCGGCGCGCGTGTGAGGTGAACGGAGTCGCGGCCCGTCCCGGTGCAGGGCGGGTCGCTCCAGGTCGCACGACTGATTCAAGGAGACAACTGTTGCCTACGGCCTACTGGCGATCGACGTGCGGCCACGACGGGCCGGGCGTGCTGACAGGCGCATCGACGTGCTCGACGTGCGGGCGACGAAACACCTTCGTCCGGTGGTCTCTGGGCATGCACGAGGGGATGGCCCGATACCAGTATGTCTATCGCGTGAAACCCATCGGTGCGCACAGGCGGCTGGCGGACGAGGTGCTCGGCGCTCTGCGCCGGCCGTGCGAACGCTGCGACGGGAGCGGAATCATCACCGTTTCACACCGCGAGTGGCGGGGGTGCCCCGCGTGCGAGGCGACGGGGGGCTTCTGGACCTGCTCGGAGCATGAGGTCGAAGCCGCGCGAGCGAGCATCCTCGAGAGGCATCCGGAGGCTGCCGTGCAGAGTGCTCCCAGCAACTTCGTGGGAGGCGCGATAGCGCAGGATCTAAGCACGGGCGGGATGGTCGATCTGCGGCGCGGCGGTCGCGAGGATGAAGGACCATGACCAAGCCCAAGAGCGCGGTGATCGACATACTCCGCCCCGACGGCTCGACGAGCCCGGCGGTCGTCGAGTGGTGGACCGAGTACACCGAGTCCGAGCGGATCCGCCACGTGGACATCCTGTTTCAGGGAGGGTCGTACCGTGGTTCGGCCGGGGACTACTTCGGGGCGCTGATGGAGGCGCGGCCGCCCCTGGAGCACGCCGGGTACCGGTTGCTGTGCTACGGCGCGAGCCGCAACGTCTGGGCGAGCGGCATGGCCCGCTGCATGGCCCAGGGCCTCCTCGCCGTGCTGCACGGCAGGCCGTTCGCCGACGGCCCCGTCCACATCTTCGAAACCGGCCCGGAGGTGGTGCCCGCTACCGTTGACGAGCAGATGGATTTCCTGGGCGAGTGGCTCGACGAGAACGCCGAGATCCAGGAGGCGCGAGACCGCGAGCGGGGGACCTTCCATTGACCGCGACCGCCGCCGGCCTCGCCGCCGGGGAGGTCCGCGACTTCGAGCGCAGCTTCCCGCCGAAATGGCCGCCCTCCGGAGTGCGGTTCCTCCGCGACGGCGTTGTGGCCGTCGGCGGGGGCCGGGCCATCGAGCTGTGGGACGTGGGGCGGGGCGAGCAGGTGCACGCCGTGCAGCCGCCGGATCTCGATAGGGCCATAGGTGTCTGGGCGCCGGCACCGGGGGGCGACGCCTTCCTGATCGGCGCGGGCGAGGGCGCCCTGAGGCTCGTCGACATCGACGGAGAGGAGCTCCAGCGACTCGAGCGCACAGCCGAGGCGCGCGCCCACTTCGGCTCCGAGACGCCGGGCCTCGGCAGCTTCACCGCGGTGCATCACCCCGACGGCAGTTACGAGGACAGGTCGTTCTTCTACGAGCGGTACTCGGTGGCGAGCGATGTCGCCGTATCGCCGCACGGCGACCGGGCCGTGGCCGCGTACGGGCAGCGGTACGCGCTCGTCTGGCGCCTCGACACGGGCGCGCTGGAGCGACTCGTCGGCCAGGACGCCCCGCCCGGATCGGGGCGGATCTACCGCGCCGCCTGGTCCCGCAACGGGACGATGATCCTGACCGGCGACGGCTCCGGCAGCCTCCGGGTCTGGTCGGCTCAGACCGGCCGGGAGATGGCGGCTTTCGGGCTCCGGAACGAGCCTGCGGGCGGATCAACGAGCGGGAGGGTCGGGGCGATCGGGTTCACGCCCGATTCGCGACGCGTGGTCGCGGCCGACGGGGCGGCGCTCCGCCTGTGGGAGATCGAGTCCCGCGATGAGCTGGCGCCGTGGTCCGGGCACGGCGCGTCTCACCCGCTACTGGGAGATTACGCGGGCATGCCCCGCATCCAGGACCTGCGCTTCTCCGGCGACGGCCGCCGAGCCCTCACCGTGGGCGTCGACAGCACGCTGCGGGTCTGGGACGTGGCGCGCGGGGAGCAGATCTGGGCGGTCCGACCGGCGCCGTGCTGCATCGACTGGGGGGACATTTCCTCCGACGGCTCGCACGTTGCTTGGGCGGGCTGCCCGGGGATGCGTGTCTACAGGCTGGATTGAGGCGTCGGTCCGGGCACGCCCGTGACGCGCCGGCTCAACGCTAGCGCGCCCCGCCCAGCGCTTCCGCCAGGTCCGCGATCCGCCCTCCGTCCCACACCTTCTTCCGCCAGCCCTCCGGTATCCCGCTCGCCCCGTAGAGCGCCCCCGCGATCTGCCCGTACACCGCCCCGGTCGTGTCCGCGTCCTTGCCGAGGTTGACGGCGGCCAGGCAGCCCTCCTCGAAGTCCGACGCGCGCTCGAGCGCCCACAGCGCCGCCTCCAGGGACCGCACGACGTAGCCGATGCCCACGATCTCGGGGGGTTCGCGCCGCTTGAACGATCCCCTGGCGATCTCGTCGACCTCATCCACGAGCGGCTCGCGTTCCCAGAGGCCATCGACCGGGGAGTACCGATCCGACAGGATCTCCTCCTTCGAGGCGCCGTTCAACGCGCCGATGATCAGCCCCGCCATGTACCTGGAGGCGTCTACCGCCGCCCGCGCGCCGTGCGTCGTGCGGGAGCTGTCGGCGGCGCGGCGGATCCCCTCCTCCGGGTCGGCGGCGTAGTACATGGGCACCGGCGCGAGGCGCATGATCGAGCCGTTACCTGCGGACCACTGGTCGGTGGGGCCGGGATATTCTGCGCCCGTCCGCTCGAACTGCCGCAACGCCCGGCTCACGGTGTTGCCGATGTCGCAGCACCCGCCCGTGGAGCTGTTGTAGCCGCCTCGCCACCACATGACGTACTTGCGGAGCTGGTCGACCGGGTCGAATCCACCGCGTTCAAGGAGGCTCTCGGCCAGGCACAGCGCCATCGACGTGTCGTCGGTCCACTGGCCGGGCTCGAGGAGGAACGGCCCGCCGCCGACCATGTCGGTCAGCGGCTCGAAGCTGCCGGGGGGCTGAAACTCCACGGTCGTCCCCAGCGCGTCGCCGGCGGCGAGCCCGAGCAGGGCTCCGCGG
>JBDLIA010000162.1 GCA_039715185.1 Gemmatimonadota bacterium | reverse complement strand
CAGTCCCAACTCACTCATCGCGTACAGGATGCGCCGGTGCACCGGCTTCAACCCGTCCCGCACGTCGGGCAGCGCCCGCTGCACGATCACGCTCATCGAATAGTCGATGAACGACTCCCGCATCTCGTCTTCGAGGAGCCGCGGGACTACGCGCTCCTGGGTCTCAGGATTGGACATCTATTCGTCGTAGAGTGGTCGGCCTCAGGATGGACGCCGAAGTAGGTTCGTTTCTCCAGGGTGGCAGGGAGCGCGTCGCCGACCGCGGCGCGCGCTCAACCGACCTTCGCGGGGGCCGTGCGACGCCGCTATGTCGAACTCACCGGCCAGTAGATGGCCAGCGCCCGCCCGATCAACTTTTCCGGCCGATCGAAATCCACGCCGACCTGCCCTTCCGCGTTGCTCCGGATGCTCTGGAGGATGATCGCATCGGCTCCCAGCTTGGCGGCTTCGGCCCGCAGCAACCGGTGGATCTCCCGATACTCCGTGCCGGGATCCACCTGCACCTGCACCGGACCGATCCCTTCATACCCCTCAGGGGGCGAAAGTCCCACGCTCAGGTCATAGAAATCCACCTGGTCGGGGCCCGCCTTGGGCGGTAGCGGCGGCGCGCCCGCGCAACCGGCGAACAGCGCCATGCCGAGGGCAAGCAGAACACCCCGTTGCATGAGTCCTCCCTGGTCCTGGGGATGGCTCGATTCGAGCCGCCTTGAACCTAGGCCTCCAGGGGGGCTGTTGCAAGGCGCGGAAGCCGTGATTTGGGACGGATTTCGGACCATGCGAACGCGGCGCGAACGGCCCTCCAGAGGACCGCCCGCGCCGCGCAATGAACGGCGCTACCTGCCACCCATCCTGCGGACGCTTACGGCAGCACGAACTCCTTGAGCTCCAGCGCCACCGGCTGGCCGGCGATTTCCTGCCGGACCATGAAGTGGGGGAAGTCCTTGCGGACCCAGATCGTGCCCCCCTGAGCCCCGCGAATGGCGATCCTGTACGTCTCGAACTCGCCAGCGGGCACGGTCACCGTCTCCTCCCCTTCGACCGCGAAGGTCACTGGCGTGAGCGTGCCTTCGGCGGCGTCCACCACGAGCACGTCCAGCGAGCCGCTCGACAGATCGCTGAAGGCAACGGCTACCCCATCCATGCCGGGCAGCAGGGCCCCGCTGGATGCGTCGATGTCGACCTCACTGGCCTCGCCGCCGAGAGGTCCCGTCGCGGTCCCCGTCACGCGGCCATCGGCATAGGCCAACTCCACCTGCGGCCCGGGCCCCGAGTTCTTGAACGAAATCGGCGTGAAGTCCGCGCCGAACGTGGACTCCTGCACGATCGTCCCCTGCGGCAAGACGGTCGACACGGTCACGAGGAACGCCTCCGCGCCGTCAACTTCCACGCGCGTCACCTCGGCCGTGGACTCGCCCAGCGGCTGCCCCTGAAGCAGCAAGGAGTAGACGCGCTTGTGCGGCTCCAGCTCGCTCAGGTCGACGTCCAGGCTCATCTCCAGCGGCGCGAGGTCCGCCACGTCCAGCGGCTCTCCCTCGGGCGTCCACAGGCGCACCTCGTCCGCGAACGGGGTCACCATGTCGAGGATCTCGTTGGCGTCGCCCACGACCACGACGGTGGCGATTTCCGGGCGAATGTACTGCCGCGCGATGGCCTCCACGTCGTCGGTCGAGAAGGACGCGGCGCGGCCGCGGTAGTTCTCGATGTAGTCGACCTCCCGGCCCAGCATCAGAGTGGTGGCGAGCTGGCCCGCCACCTGGCTCGGCGTTTCTATCGACAGCGGGAAGGAGCCCGAGATGAAGTTCTGCGCCTTCTCCAGATCTTCCGCGGGGATGTCGGTCCGCAGGCGCTCGACCAGAATCAGCAGCTCCTCCATGGCGCTGTCCGCGACCTCGTTGCGCACCTCCGCGGTGGCCTGGAAGTAACCGGCCTCCAGGCGCTCCGTGGCGCCGCCGTAGGCGCCATAGGTGTAGCCCTTCTCTCCGCGCAGGATGCGGAACAGCCAGCCCGTCGTGCCGCCGCCCAGCACCCGCGCGGCCACGTCGATGCCCACCCAGTCACCCTCGGTCGCGGGCGGCATCAGGTGGCCGACGCGCATCACCGCCTGCACCAGACCCGGCTTGTGCACGAAGTGGAGCGTGCGCGCGCCCGAAACCGGCGGAGCCGGACGCTCGGCGTCGGCCGACGCGCCCGGAGTCCACGTGGCGAGGTGCCGATTGAGCGCGCCCACCACGTCGTCCGCGCTGACGTCGCCGGCCACCACGATCAGCGCGTTGTCCGGGCGGTAGTGCGCGCCGTGGAACGCCACCAGGTCGTCGCGCGTGATCGCCTCCGTCGACTCGGGCGTCGGCGACCAACCGTACGGGTGCTCGCCGTACACCTCGGAGAAGAAGCGGCGCGACGCGAGGACTGCCGGCTGCGAAAGCTGCACCTCCAGCGCGGTGAGCTGCCGCCGGCGCTCCTTCTCTACCTCGTCGTCGGGGAAGCTCGGGTTCATGACCACGTCGGCGAACACCTCCAGCCCCTCCTCCAGGAAGGGCGTCGTGGTGGTCAGCGTGACGCTGGACCAGTCGTCGCCGGCGCCGGCGCCCAGCGTGGCGCCGATGAAGTCCACCGCCTGCGCGATTTCCTCCGACGAGCGATTCGCCGTGCCGTTGTCGATCAGGGTGGCGGTCGCGCCCGCGACGCCCGCCTTGCCGGTCGGGTCGTCGGCGTTGCCGCTCGCCACCCGCAGGTTGACCGAGACAATCGGCTGCTCGGCGTTACGCACCACTATGACGCGAGCGCCGTTATCCAGCGTGGCCTCCTCAAAGGCGGGGAAGGACACGTCGGCCGCGGGAAGCGCGGGCGGCGGTCCCTGCTGCCCCGCTAGGGGCACGGCCAGGAGGGCCACCGCGGCCCCTCCAATCAGCGTGTTGATCTTGCGCATTGGTCTCTCCTCAGGTGGCCGGCTTGGACGCCGGAACCACCGTCACGACGGTTCGGTTCGCCTCGTTCAGATAGGTGTTGGCGACGCGGCGAATGTCATCCGCCGTGACCGCCATCATCATCTGGATCTCCCGGTTGATCTCCGAGATGTCTCCGTGCATGTAGCGGTAGTGCTGGAGCTGCTCGGCCTTGTTCATCACGGTCTGGCGGCCCCGCACTTGGCTGGCGAGCGCCTGGTTCTTGACCTTCTCGAGCTCCTCCTTTGTCACGCCCTCGGTGCGCACGCGCTCAACCTCCTCCAGGATCAGCTCCTCGATCCGGCCCACCTCGACGCCCTGATTGGGGAGCCCGAACACGAGCATCGCCCCCGGCCCGAGGCGGCTGTTCAGGAACGCCTGTACCTGAAGCGCCGCCTCCTCCTGGTCCACGATGCGGCGGTAGAGGCGGCTGGACTCGCCCTGGCTCAGGATGCTGTTGAGCAACGTGAGCGCCTGCGTATCCTCGTGCCTGTGCGGCGGGATGTTGAACGCCATCGACAACGCGGGCGTGTTGGCAAGCTTGTCCTCCACGGTGGCACGACGTTCGCCGTCGGTGCGCGGCGTGGGGGTCGGCTCCGGCATGG
>JBDLIA010000161.1 GCA_039715185.1 Gemmatimonadota bacterium | reverse complement strand
CAGTTTCGGACAAACACCCCTGCGTCCAGCGCGAAGTTGCCGGCCTCCGGGACCGTGAGGCAGTAGACATCGTGGTCGCCGGGGCGTGCGCGGACACGCGCGACCTTGTGGTTCGACGGGTGGCGGGCGCGACCGCGGAACGCCGCCAGAACTTCGGGGAAGCGGCGGAACACGGATCGGTCGCACTCCAGGTAGCGGGCGGCGCCCCGGATGGATCCGGTCGCGTCCAGCGCGGCGCGCTCGATGTTCCACGGCGCGTTGTTAGGCCGGTCGCCGTCCATGTGGTGTCGATGGGTGCCCGGCACGTCCTCGTAAAGTCCGTGGCGGAGGTTCCATTCGTCGGCGAGGCGGTGCGTAGGATAGTGGTGCCCGTTGAGCGGCTGGTACACGGACTCGTATCCCCGCGCGAGCGTCCGATAAAGCGGCATCAGCGACGTACCCGGAACCAGATCGCCCGCCGCCATGAGCCGGCCGTCGCGGAGCAGGAACTTGTGGTCAGGGGTGCACCTGATCAGCTCCTCGTTGTCCAGCCGGACCTCCACAAGCCCATCCCGCCCAACGAATCTGGGCTTCTCCAGCAGCGTCACGATGATCCGGCCGCGGGGACCCACCGAATAACCCCAGAAATGCTCTCCTCGCTCGGAACGCTCGGCCATGTCCTCCAGCGTCGCGGAAGCACCATCGGCCAACGCCACGCGGGTGTCTCCGCTGAAGCACCTCGCGTACGTGCTCTTGCCGACGCAGATCACCAGCGTATCCGAGGGAACCCGGAAGTACTCCAGCGTCCTCGCCAGCGCGAACGAGTTGGGCGGGATCAGGCAGCTGCCCTCGCCTCTGATGTCCACGAAGGAGCGTTCGTCGAAGGCCTTGGGGTCGACCACCACGCCGTGCACGTTGGTGAACACCTTGTACTCGTCGGCGACCCGGATGTCGTAGCCGTAGGAGGAGCAGCCGTAGCTGATCGCGCCGTCGCGGACCTGGCCGGACTCGAATGGCTCGATCATGCCGTGCTCCTTGGACATCCTGCGGATCCAGTGGTCGCTCCTGATCGACATTCGGCTTCGCTCTCCGGGGTTCGCTGGGCTGCCGCGGCGACCGGCCGCGGGTGGCGGCGGCAAAGTACCCCGGCCGCCTCCGGGCGCCAAGGGTAGGGCAGGCAGCACGGGCGCCGGAACCGGACCGCCCGCACGCCCCCTTTTCCGGTTGACCCCACGGCGGGCCAACTCTAACTTGCCGGCTCTGGATCGTGAACGATTTCACAAGCTCCCAATTCGGATGGCCGACGCCTACATCCCGGTCCTGATTCTGCTGGGTATTTCCGCCGCCCAGGCGGTGGGGATGGTCGTGCTGTCGCAGGTGTTCAGCGCTTATCGGCCCACGCCCGTGAAGAAGGCGCCGTACGAGTCCGGCATGATCCCGCTGGGGTCCACCAGAGAGCGGTTTTCGGTCAAGTTCTACATGGTGGCCATCCTCTTCATCATCTTCGACATCGAGACGATATTCCTGATCCCGTGGGCGGTGCGCTTCCGGGACCTGGGACTGTTCGGATTCGTGGAGATGCTCGTGTTCATCACGATCCTGGCGGTGGGCCTCGTCTACGTCTGGAAGAAGGGAGCGCTACAGTGGGAGTAGGCGCACCCGGATGGGTCACCACCAAGCTGGACTTCGTGGTCAACTGGTCGCGGCGCAGCTCGCTGTGGCCCATGCCGTTCGGCACCGCGTGCTGCGCGATCGAGATGATGGCGAGCGCGGCCTCCAAGTACGACCTGGCGCGCTTCGGCATGGAGCGCATGTCGTTCTCGCCGCGCCAGGCGGACCTGCTAATCTGCGCGGGCCGCGTCAGCTACAAGATGGCGCCGGTGCTGCGCAAGATCTGGGACCAGATGCCGCAGCCCAAGTGGGCGATTTCGATGGGCGCGTGCGCCTCATCGGGCGGGGTGTTCGACGCGTACTCGATGGTCCAGGGGATCGACACCGTCATCCCCGTGGACGTCTACGTGCCGGGCTGCCCGCCGCGCCCCGAGGCGCTGATACACGGCATCATCATGCTGCACGAGAAGATCAAGGGCGAGTCGGTGACCGACCGCGAGCTGCACGCCCAGCTCCGCGCCGAGGACCCCGCGACCATCGGCAAGCCGGCGCTGCCCGCCGAGGTCATCGACGAGGTCGCCAAGCCGTTCGGCAACTCCACCAAGCAGAACCGCTCCAGCGGCCTGGTGGGCACGCGTGCGCTCCAGCGCCCGCGCGACCGGATGCCGTGAGCCGTCTCGAATGAGCGACGACAAGCGCTTCGACGACGCGCTCGATGACCTCGAAGAGCGGCCCGTGGTGGAGACCGCCGACGAGGGCGCGCCCGAGTCCGGCCCAGCGGGCGACGAGCCCGCGTCCGTCGTCGCCCTGCGCGAGCGCTTCGGCGACGACGTCCAGCGCCACGAGGTCCAGGGGGCCGGCGAGCACGTGGTCTTCGTGGACGCCGGCAGGATCGCCGAGATCCTGCGCTGGCTGCGCGACGATCGTGACTTCAACATGCTGCTCGATCTCACCGCGGTGGACTATGGCGGCGGACGCCCGCTCCAGATGGTCTACCAGGTCTACTCGCACGCGCACGGCCACACGCTGCGGCTGAAGGCCGAGCTGGCGCTGAACGCGCTGGAGATCGACTCGGTCGCGCCGCTGTGGACCGGCGCGGACTGGCTCGAGCGCGAGGTCTACGACCTCTTCGGGATCACCTTCCGCGGGCACCCCGACCTGCGCCGCATCCTCATGCCCGAGAACTACGCGGAGGGGCACCCGCTGCGGAAAGACTTCCCGCTGCGCGGCCGTTTCAGCCGCGCCGAGCAGACGCGGCGCGCTCTCGCCATGGAGGTCGAGGACATGTACGTGCCGGCGGAGCTGGACGTGGTGCACGCCCACGACGCCGCCACGCAGGCCGCCGACGCCCCGGGGGAGGGTTAGTGGGCACGCGCACCGTCGAGTACGAGATCTCGCGCGCCCCGGAGCTGGGCATCGACGGGCGGCCGGTTACCGTGCCCGCGTTCCCGGTCGGAGTCGAGCCCGAGCTGCACGGCGAGCGCATGCTCATCAACGTCGGCCCCCAGCACCCCGCCACGCACGGCGTGCTGCGGCTGGTGCTGGAGCTGGACGGCGAGACCGTCATCCGCTGCATCCCGCACGTCGGCTACCTGCACTCCAGCTTCGAGAAGCTGGGCGAGTACCGGACCTGGAACCAGATCGTCCCGCTCACCGACCGCATGGATTACCTGGCGCCGCTGATCTACAACTGCGCCTACGTGATGGCGGTGGAGAACCTCATGGGGATCCAGGTGACGGAGCGCTGCAAGGTGTTCCGCGTGATCCTCATGGAGCTGGACCGGGTCTTCAGCCACCTGCTGTGGATGGGCACCACCGCCATCGACATCGGCGCGTTCACGCCGTTCCTGTACACGTTCCAGGAGCGCGAGCGCATCTACACGCTGCACGAGGAGTACACGGGCGCGCGCATCACCACGTCCGCCACCCGCGTGGGCGGCATGATGGCCGAGGTTCCGGA
>JBDLIA010000160.1 GCA_039715185.1 Gemmatimonadota bacterium | reverse complement strand
CGGGCCGGTCGGTGCCCGTTCAGCGACCGCTTCGGCGCGTCGTAAAGGGTGCGTCCCCGCGGCGCGAAGAACACCACCGAGTCGTCCGCGCCCCGGCACACCCGCGTCCGCCCCTCGTGCACCGCGCGGTGGTGCCTGCGGCACAGCAGCACGAGGTTCTCCAACCGCGTTTCGCCTCCGTCCGCCCAGTGCTCGACGTGGTGCGCGTCCGTGAAGCGGCCGCCGCACCCGGGGAAGCGGCACCCCCGGTCGCGCGCCTCCAGCGCCCGCCGCAGCGACGGCGGGACGGTGCGCGTCCGTCGGCCCACGTCGAGCTCGCGCGTGACTCTTACCACCGACGCGTCGCACGCCAGCCGCCTGGACGTTTCCGCGGAAACGCGCACGCCGTCTGCCAGCTCGGAGACCGGGCGGGGGGTGGGCCCATCGGCGCGGACGACCTGCCCCGGGTCGACCGTCGACCGCGGCCCAGACGTTTCCGCGGAAACGTGGGCGGTGGGCATGGCGGCGTGGGTCAGCGCCTTCGGGGCGGCCACGAGCCCGGTCGTCGTCGCCGTCTCTCTCAGCGCCGCCTCCTCGACGTGCAGCACGACCTGGTAGCGCTCGGCCCGGGACCCGCTCAACGGCCCGTCGCCGAAACCCGCCGCGAGCGCCCGCTCGGCCACCAACCCGACGGCGTCTGCCCGCCGCTGCTCCGGCATCGTCTCGTCCTCGTCGGCACCGGGCGGCGGCTCGCCGCGAAACAGCGCGTCGCTCGCCGCCTCGATCGCCCGCATCAGCGCCGCGCCCACCTCCGGGTCGAGCCGGCCGCGCACGACGTACATGCCGTCGTCGTCGGGGAAGACCGAGAAGGTGCGGGTAAGGTGCCGGCGCGCCTCGGCGTCGGCCTCGGCGAGGACGGAGTCGGTCGTCCAGCCGCGCAGCTTCGCCTCGAGCCGGGCGGCCGAGCACGAGCGCGCGAACTCCAGGAGCGCCTCTTCGCTCTCGGCCCGCGCGACCCGCGTCAGCGCGCGCACCTTCGTGAACGACAGCTCGCCGTCGCGCATCGCGGCCGAGGTCAGCGGCAGCTCGCCCAGTGCCCGCGCCGTGCGCACCCGCTCGCGCGCGGCGCCGGGCTTGATACCGATGCGCCAGGCCAGCCACTCGGCGGTGCCTCCGAAGCCCGTATCCTGCCAGCCGTCGCGCTCGTCGAACTCGGCGAGCAGGACCATCGCCTCGTACTGCAGCGCGTCGGCCCGCATGTAGGTCTCCGCGCAGCGCTCGCCCAGGAGGAAGAGCTCGTCCTCGGGGTCGACCGCGTCGTCCTCCACCGCCACCTCCCGCACCACCCACAGCCGCCGCTCGCTCGACGCCCGGCGCGCATAGGCGTCCCGGCTCCGCTCCGCACCCGCCTTCCCACCCCAGGCCCCCGCCGTCACTCCCACCCGTACCGTCTCCGCCAAATACATCGCCCATACCCCCCTGTCCGGCCGCAAGTCGTTATTCCGCAATCGCCTACACCCAATATATGGGCCGATCCGGCGACGCTCTGAACGACCTCCTGCGGGCCGATCCGGCGTCCGGAGATGCCGCGGGGAGGGATGAAGGCGCGCCGAGCGTCAGGCGCCCGGCGAGGCCCACGTGGCGGCCAAGCAGAGGGAGGTCCCGGCCGTCCTCATCTCCGAGCCCAGAAACCTGTCAATGGCGGTTTGGGACGACTTTGGGGGGTGCGCCGGGGGCGTGGGGGCTGCGATGGAGGACTGGGGGGCTGCGATGGAGGCGGCGGGCGGGCGACGGCCGGCGTCATCGACCTCCCGGGGACGTTTCCGCGGAAACGTGGGCGGACGCGAATCGCGCCTTGGTGGTGCCGGCCTGCTAATGGCCTCCGCCCGGAACCCGTCCCTCGCGGCGGCGGCTTAGGTCAGAAGAACTGTTACTTTACGCGGTGCGAAGGTCTTGGTAGATTCCTGGCCTGTCGATCGCCCGGGAGAACGCGGGGTTTGGCGCCCGCGGGGGGATCGGCCCCGCATATTGTAGCTTCTATGTTAACTCGACGTTGAACCTCCGAAGAGGGAGATCGACTTATGCGAGCCATATCCGCAGTGTTTGCGCTGACCGCCCTGGCGGCGTGCGCGACCACTCCTCCGTCGCCCATGCCGTCGGAGCTGCGTAGTGAGCCCGGACCCGACGGCTTCAACGCCCGCGCCGTGGTGGATGAGGCGCGCGACGAGGTGGTCGTGTGGGCCGGTCCCTTCCGGGTGGCGCCCAACGGGCCGGCCGGGCACGCGCACGGCGACGGCGCCGAGGCCCAGGAGGGTCGCGCCGAAACGGAGGATCACGGGAAGCACGCCGAAGAGCACGCGAAGTACGCCGCGGAAGGTCACGACGATCACGGCGAAGAGCACGCGCACGAAGGCGAGGGACACGCGCACGAGGGCGAGAGACACGCGCACGATGCCGGCGATCACGATCACGACGGCGAGGAGCACGATCACGACGGCGCCAATCACGCTGAAGGCGGTGATCACGCCGGTCCCATGGGCGAGGCGCCCGACGGCGACCCGGCGGCCGAGAACGTGCCCGGGCACGAGGGTCACACGCGCTCCCCGGTGATCCCCATCGATTGGCCCGCCGACGGCTACATCCGCGGCTTCGCGCTGGAGCTGCACGACGGCGACGGCAACGTCCTGCCGCGCTCGCTCATGCACCACCTGATCGCGGTCAACTTCGACCGGCGCATGTTCGCATATCCGGTGGCGGAGAGGCTGTTCGGGATCGGCACCGAGACCGAAGACGTCAGACTGCCCAGGACGTTGGGCGTCCCCCTCGAGGTCGGGCAAAACCTCGGTTTCTACATCATGTGGGACAACAAGACCGGCGCGGCGCTGGAGGAGGTCTTCATCAAGCTCGCGCTGCCGTGGACCCCGGGTGACGAAGCGGACGACATCATCGAGGTGCTGCCGCTGTACGTGGACGTGAACAACGAGATCGGCTTCACCAACGCGTTCGACCTGGAGCCCGGACCCAGCGTCAGGAGCTGGGAGTTCCAGCCGCCCGTGGGAGGCCGCATGCTCATGGCCAGCGGTCACCTGCACGACTTCGGCAAGAGGGTCCGGCTGGTGGACGCGGAGACCGGCGAGGTGCTGGTGGAGATCACCGGCGACCTGGACGAGCAGGGCCTGATCCACGGCATCAGCCGCGAGGTCATGGGCGTGTGGCACGGCGGCGTCCGCCTGGAGGAGGGCCGCACCTACCGCGTGGTGGGCGAATACGACAGCCCGCTCGAGGAGACGCTGCCGCTCGCCGCCATGGCGCACATCGTGGGCCTCTTCGCGCCGGACGACATGAACCGCTGGCCGTCCGCCGAACCGCAGAGCGAGATCTGGACGGTCGACCTGTCCGGGCTGCCCAGGTACTCGAACACGATGACACAGGCGCGCGACGTCCTCCGCCCCGACGGGGGAGTCCGCTAGCGGACCCACGCGGCGTCCGCCCGTGTAGGCAGTCGCCATGGTCGAGACCCACGTCCTGGAGCGGTCACAGATCGTGCCGCTGCCCATCGAGCGGGCGTTCGACTTCTTCGATGATCC
>JBDLIA010000159.1 GCA_039715185.1 Gemmatimonadota bacterium | reverse complement strand
GGTCGCCGACACCCCGCCCGGCAAAGCGCGGGTCGGATTCGACGTCCGCCACCAGCCACGGCTCGCCGCCCGCGAGCGCGCGACCGGCGATGCCCTCGCCGACCGGCACCGGATCCAGCTGCTCGGGCGGCAGCTCGTGACCCGTCGCGGCGACCACGCGCAGGCTCTCGCCTGCGTCGTCGAGCAGCATCAGTGAGGTCCGGGAGGCCCCCAGCACCGCCGACGCCGCCGCAGTGACGAGGCGACTCGACGCGCTAGCCCTGAAATAAGCGCTCTTCGAACGATCGTGCTGCAAAAAGGCGCCGTCGCGTGCAGCGTGGGGAATTCGTCGCGCCAGCGGTCCGCGGTTCGCCGACGATTTTCGTTCCTATGGCGGGCAGTTGCACGGGTGTCCGAATTCCGCGCACACCCCTCCCGGTCCCGTTGCGCTGCGCGGGAACGTGACCGGGAGTGCTACGTCTGCAGCTGCACCTGGGCCTGGACGAGCAGGGGGAGGAAACGGTGCGCCGGGCTCAGGCGCAGCCAGCATTGTCGGCTGCGATGGATCACCTCAGCGGCGACGTGGACGAAGGCCTTGCGGTAGCGCTTCCACTCCCAGCGTACGACCTCCGGGGGCAGCGCGAGCTGGGCGATCCACTTGCCGAGGTTCCAGGCCAGACGCCCGATCTCGAGCCACGCGCTGTTGCCGTCGAACTCGGCCACGGGCATGCGCCAGAGCGCGACACCGCTGCCCATCTGCTCGATCACGTTCTCCTGGTCGCAGCGCTGGTAGGTGGCGTCGATCACCTCCGCGGCCGACCACGAGGGCGGGAGGTTCGTCACCACGTAGCGATAGCGGTAGAACGTGAACAGCGATTCCTGGTCGGATTGCTCGATGCGCTGACGCCGGAGGATCATCCGGTAGGTCTGCGTCGAGCCCGGCGGCGTCCACGGGATCTCCGCCACCCACTGACGCACGAGCTGAAGATCCGTGTAGCCCCGCTGTCGCGCGCGGCGTCGCCGCCGGTTGCGCTTCTTGCGTCGCGTCACGAAGCCGGCCCCCGCCCGGCGCGCCTCCCGCGCCCGGTGGGCCCGGGTGCGAAACGGCTTCCACGCCGACTCGGGAAGCCCCTCGGCCCACGCCAGCCGATTGACCGCCTCGCGCGCCACGAACGCGAAGGACACGCCCGCCGCCTCGCAGGCCTCGCGCACATCCCGACGATCGAAGTCGCTGTCGGCCCGCACCAGCACCTGTCCGAACCGCCGCTGCACACGGGGCAGCGTCTCCTCCAACAGCTCCGCCGCCCCCTCGCTCGAGCGCACGTTGCCGGGCCGGTTGCGCACCGCCAAGCACTCGCCCGTCCCCGCGAGCGAGGCCAGCAGCACGTTGTAGGACCAACGGCCTTTGTGGTCGAAGTCCGCGCCCTCCTTCTGCACCCCGTAGAGCGCCTTGGCATGCCCGTCCAGATCCACCACCGCCCAGTCCCGCTTGCGCTTCCGCTTCCCCGCCCGCTTTCCCCACACCGTGTCCTGCACCGCGTCGATCGCCGATCGCAGCCCCCCGAGAGCCCCCGGATGGCGCCGCTCCTCAAAGCGCCGGAGGAAATCCCCGGCGGTCGTGGGGTCGGGAATGCGGCACGCCCCCAGCAACCGCAACACGCCCTCGTCGTGCTGCAACGCGGCCTGGTCCTCCAGGCATTCCCCGCCCACGTAGAGATTGAGCGCCTGGGTGATCACGTGGTCCGACTCGTGGAACGGCAGATGGAGCTTGAGCACGTGGACCCGTTCGTCGATGGCCTGCGCCACCCGAAAGCGCTTGAGGAAGGCCGCCGCCAGGGCCAGGCCCCCGTAGGGCGTGACCGTGGAGCGCTCGGCCACCTCCAGATGCAGGCGCGGGAATCGCGTCACCCGACCCGAGGTCTCGGGCCAGGCGAGCTCGTCCTCCGGAATCCCCGTGCCCGTGTTGAGGTGACTCGCGCGAACGAGCGCGGTAGGCTTCTTCACTCGGGAGCGTCGCTTTCTGGAGGATCTCGGGTTCTTGCAAAGCCGAGATTACCCCAGGAAACGCGCTCCCGTTCGCTATCTGAGCCCCTGCGAACGGCCCCAGCCGTTCGATCCGCGCTTACTTCAGGGCTAGCCCCAACACCGTTCATTTTGCGATCCGCACTCGAATCTGGGCGCGAGGCCGCCCAGGCTGTGCGCGGCTCCGAGTCGGGAATCCGCTCATCTTTCGTTTGACCGCTCGCTGATTGCGGCGCCCCCGGCTGGACGCGACGCGTTCCTCCAGAATCTCCTCCAGCACCTCCTCATGGAGCCGCGTGCGCTCCCGAGGGGGGAACGGCGGTGAACCCGGGCAGCTTGCGGCGAACGACGCGGAACGTGTGGACGAAGGAGAGCCGGTCGGGATCCGTGTCGCCCTTGAGCGCGGCTTCGTGCATCAACCCCCGGATGGCGAAGTGCGCCAGGAGCAGCCCGTAGAACTCCTGCTCCACCAGCTCTGGCGTCTTGCTCCGCAGCACGATCTGGCGACCGCGCAGATGCGTCTTGAGCTCATCGAATGCGGTCTCGATCTCCCACCGCTCGTGATAGAGCGTGGCGAGATCCTTCGCAGGCGCCTTCGCTTCCTCCAGCACGGTCGTCAGCAAGCGATACAAGGGCTCGGGGTCTTCGACGCCCTCGAGGCGGTACTCGACGACCCGGACGACGACACCCTTGCGATCCTGGCGACGGTCTGCCTGGGACGGGTAGATGCGGCTGAGATAGGAGCCGTCCTGCAGGCGTCGATGACAGGGCAGGACCTGATTCTTCTTCACCCGCCACACCAGATCCGCCCCCGTCGAAGCGGCCGCCTGCCAGAGCGCGAAGCCGAAAAAGCCTCGGTCCGCGAGGCACAGCATCCCAGGCCGCAGCGAGGCGACCGCGGACATCGCCAGGCGACTCTCCCCCGTGGTGTACGCCCCAAGCTGGGTCCCGAACAAGACGTGCGTCCCGTTCTCGACCAGGGACACGAAGCGCAGTTGCGGGAACGCGCTGTGGCCACGGGACGCGCCGGGACGCCCGAAGGCGGCGCTATTCGCCTCCGAGTCCGCCAGGTCCAATGTGCTGCCATCGACGCTCACCAGGCGCCAACCCCGGTACCACGCCCCCCGCGTCCGGCCCCCCGCGATCGGCTGCACCCGCTCCTGCACCATGCGTCGCAGCGGCGCGGAGCCCAGCCGCGCGCGAGCCATCGAGATCGCCGAGCGGCCTGTCCGCCGAATGCGCCGCGCCCCGACCGTGACGCGGGACAGACCTTCGACCAGGAACCGCAACACCTCGCCATAGGACACGTCCATCAGCAGCGCCATGGCGATCACGTAGTAGAACACCACGCGCGCGGGAAGCTGCCGATGGCGGCGACTCTCGCGCCCCGTCTCCGCGAGAATCCGATCCACATCCTCCATCGGGAAGAACTTCCCAATGGCTCCCAGATGAATCCGGTCGGTGACCCGTGCCCGTTGCGAACGAACCCGAGCGGTGCGTGCCATTCACGCCCTCTGCGGGGAGAAGCACGGAGGATGGCGGGTTCGAGCGCTAAAGTACCTGAAAATCCTCGCGATTCACTGCAACCTGAACGGTGTTGGGGCTAGGACGCGTCCAGCAGCGTCTCGATACG
>JBDLIA010000158.1 GCA_039715185.1 Gemmatimonadota bacterium | reverse complement strand
CTGGTGCACGAGGGCGGCTTTCGCGTGGAACTGCGCACGACCGGGAGCGGCACGGCGGCCAGTGCCGCCGCCCGCGGACAGGATGACGTGGCTGGCGCGCTGGCACGGGCAAAGAACGATCGACCATGAGACCACGCTCCCTCTGGGGACGGGAGGGAGGGTCGATTGGGGCTGGGCGTTGGAGGCGCTGCGGGCGACTGCTTGACCGTCCCGCGGCCGCGGCGGGCCGTGCCGGGGGGGGCGGGCGGCGATTCGGCCCGCCCCTACCGCACAGCCTCCAGCACCGCCTCGAAGATCTCGAACCCGCGCGTCGTCCCGTCGGGGTTCCAGGAGTTGGTCGACACGACGAGGTCGAGCGCGGGCACGATGAACACGTGCTGGCCGCCGTAGCCCCAGCCGAAGATGACCGCAGGCGCAGGCCGCCGCCCACGTGGGGCAGCGAGTCCGGGTGGGCGGGGGTGTGACGGTGGGGTGAACTGACTCCGTTCCCCATGGATCTGACCAGTCTGACTAGTTAGATTGCTTTTCATGTCAGATATCTACTCGACGTACGATGCCAAGGCCCGCTTCTCCGAGATTCTGCGCCGGGTGCGGGAGGGTCGAACGGTGACCATCTCCTATCGCGGCGAGCCGGTAGCCGAGATCAGGCCCATCGCAGCCGAACGAGGGCTGTCGGGCAGGCTGGAGAGGCTCGAGCGCGCGGGGGTCCTGCGTAGGGCGTCGTCGCGGCTGGCCGCCCGTACCCGGAGGCCTAGCCCGGCCCTGGTGAAGCGGCGCCCGGGGGCACTCGAGCGCTTCTTGGGGGAGCGCGAGTGAGGGTCGCCTACGTCGACACCTCGAGCGTCGTCGCTGTCGCCTTCGGGGAGCGCGGCGGCGCGGCGCTGGCCCGGCGCCTCGGCGGGTTCGACGAACTGGTCACGAGCAACCTGCTGGAGGCCGAGCTGAGGGCCGCGTTCGCGCGCGAGGAGGTCGACCTCGACGCCGACCTGCTCGCCGGCTTCAGCTGGATCCTGCCTGATCGCCCGCTCAGCGCCGAGTGCCGCCAGGCGCTCGCCGCCGGCTACCTGCGGGGCGCAGACCTCTGGCACGTTGCCTGCGCCCTGTATCTGTCGCCCGATCCGGGCGAGATGGCCTTCATTACGGCCGACGGCCGCCAGCTCGAGGTGGCGCGGAAGCTGGGCTTCGACGTGTGACTCGACAAGCCGAGCGCGAAGCGGAATAGCCCCCGGGGACGTTTCCGCGGAAACGCGGCCGTTCGATCCCGCGCCTAGAGCTTCTCCCCACCACGGCCGACGGCCCGCCGCCCGCCGCGGACCGCCGTTCTCTCCGGCAAAAGGTCGGCGGCTGCAGTGCGCCGCCACCTACATGGCGACCCGCAAGCCGATCTCGACTCCCCGCCCAGACGGGACGCCGCGCCTCGGCTGGACGGTGAAACCCCAGCGCTGGCTGGAAACCTCGGACCAGCGCTCGGACTTCACCGCTGCTCCTATGGCGCCCCCGAGCAGGACGCCGATCCCTCCGCCTCCCACGGCGCCAAACAAAGCGCCGCCTCCAGCACCAAAGCAGACGAAATCCCCCTCGCATTTGCTTCCTTCGATCACCCCGGCCACCCCTCCGACCGCTGCCCCGACCAATCCTCCGATCAAAGCCCCTCTGCCCATGTTCCGGTGTTGGCCGACGCTGAGCTCGAGCCTCTCCACGTCGGACAGCGCGATCTCCGCCGGCGCCCCCGACTCGTCCGTCAGCAGCAGGCGGTCGGCCTCGATGCTCACGAGGCGGCCGATCAGCACGCCCGTCGAGGCGGCCTGGGAGGCGGCGAACGGCGCCCCGCTCACCGCCCCCTCTCCGGATGGGCCCTCGGGCCCGGCCGGACCCACCGTCACTCGGACGCGCTCGCCCACCAGCGAGGAGGACGGCGCCTGCGCCTCCGCAGGCGCGATGGTGGTCTGCCCAAACAGCGAGACGATCGCGAGTACCAGGATCAAGCCGCGCATGGCGCTTCTCCAGCGTGCAGGTTTCGTGTGCCGTTCGTGACCTGCAATCTGCGCTGCAGGCGGGCGCAGGCAGGTCGCGGAGAGTACGTAGGGAGACCGGCCGGCTTACGTAGGCGGCGCGGCCGATTTACGCCTCACCCCCTCGGGCTCACCCACCGCACTTGGCGCAACGTGCGTCCGCCAGTCCCGTGCGCAGGAAGCGTCGAATCGCTTCTCCCACTTCCCTACCCATCGTCCCCGCGTCGGCCTCCCCTCCGAAGAAACCGCCTTTCAATTCGCCGCTGAAGAGCCCTTCGGCGTACGGCTGAGCGTCGGTCAGGTCGGTGAACCCGCAGGCCATCTTCAACTGTGCCTTGCCGGCCCCCAAGCCGACGAACCAACGGGTGAACCTGCTCCCTTCATCGAACTCCACGATCGAGCACGAAATCAGGACCGCTCCCGGCGCCGGATCCAGCTCCGACACCACCAGTGCGAAATCGCCCGAGCCAGTGAGCTCGTCGATGATGCCGCGTCGGATCGCCGACCCGATCTCGACCAACACCGACTCGCTCGAACAGGTCGGATCCCAGTCCGGGCTGTTCGCAGCAGGGCACAGGCCATCGTCGGGAACCCAGTCCGACGTGATGGGCGCCACCTCGACTGCCGTGAATCGTTTCGGGTGGGTCGCGGGCGGGACTGTGAGCTCGAAGCTGGAGCTCGTCGCACAACTCGCGACCGTCAGGGCCATCGCTCCGACTACCGTCAGGGGCTTCATGGTGTCTCTCCGCGTGGGGCCACAATCGGTTCTCCCCCAGTCTGCAGCATGAGACGACTGAGCCCGCGACCGCGCCCTACGTAGGCGTGAGGTCCAGGCTACGTAGGGGGCGCGACGTCCGCTCGAGCGCGCGCTCCTGTTCGTCCTAGTGAGGGCAGGCAGGCCGAGTGCCCGGGAGCGGTGCCGTCGTTGTCGGCGGGGTTCGGGTCACGCGATGCCGCGGTCGCCCAAATGGTCGCCGCGTTCGACCCGGTGAGCGCCGTAGCCGTGGCCGGGAAGGTGACGGGGGGTTGGGCTAGAGGTGGCCCGACTCCGAATCACCGTGCGCGTTTCCGCGGAAACGCGGCCGGCGCCTGAGTCGGACCGGTTCGTGCGGCACTACCGGGCGTTGGCGTCGGCCTCGAGCCCGGTGGCGGCGGGAGTGGAGAGGAGGACTTCGGTGGCCGCGTAGGACTTCACGAACCACAGGAAGCACGAGGAGGCGATCGATGGATCTCGGACTGGACGGGAAGCGCGCGATAATCACCGGGGGCAGCAGGGGCATCGGCCGAGCCACAGCCGAGGTCCTCGGCGCTGAGGGCTGCGCGGTGGCGATCTGCGCCCGCAATGAAGAGGGCGTCGAGAAGGCGCTCGAGAGCCTACGGGCGCGTGCAGTGACCGCGGTCGGGAGCGCGGTCGACGTCGCCGACGGGCCGAGCCTCGAGCGGTGGGTGGCCGACTCGGCCGAGGCGCTCGGCGGTGTCGACATCGTCGTGGCCAACGTGAGCGCGCTCGGCGGCGGCGAGGGAGAGCAGGGCTGGCGCGATGCGTTCGGGGTGGACCTGCTGCACACGGTACGCACGGTGGAGGCGGCGCTGCCACACCTGAAGCGTTCCGACGCGGGGTCCATCGTCATCGTGTCCTCGGTGGCCGCGCGCGAGGCCGGAGCCTTCGAGGGACCGTACGGCGTGCTCAAGGCC
>JBDLIA010000157.1 GCA_039715185.1 Gemmatimonadota bacterium | reverse complement strand
CAGGTCGAAGAGGAGGGTCGCGAGGCCCGCTTCCTGGAGGACCTTGGCCACGGCCTTGTTGCGGGGGCTGAACCGGCTGCTGCCGCTGCCGTGCGCGAACACGACGAGACCGGAGGCTCCGGCCGGAACCGTGAGGGTGCCTCCCAGCCTGACTTGCTCGACCGGGATCTCGATTTCGCGGGAGGTGGACGTAGCCATGACGGTCCTCCATCGGGGAATGGGGGCTGGTACAAAGATGTCAGTACGGACGCCTCGGCGCGTCGGGGGATTTCAGACAGCTGGGTAGGGTGAGGCACGCGCCAGGCGGGACAGACGAGTCCCACCAAGTGTGACATTGCTGTCCCGGTCTGACCTCGGATTGACGAGATGCAGCCGCGGCTCAGGCGTGAGTGGAATCGAACGAAACTTGCTTGGCAGTCCGGAAGCGAGCGGCTCGTGCAAACCACCCTGAGAATAGGGGGCATCATGTCAGAAAGGTGGGTCGAAGAAGCCCGGCGAGAGTGGGAAAGACTGTCGAAGATCGATCCCCAGGCGGGGGAGTGGGTCGAGGTGGCCCGGGCGGCACAGCGCCGAGTGACCTGCTCTCCACATTGCGAGAAGAAGGCGGGCAGCTGCACCAATACTCGATCCTGCATCGAGTACGAGATCACCGCGAGCGGAGACCTAAGGGTCATCCGGTCGTTCGAGTCTCCGTCCGATTGCCCTCAGGACGGCCTTCTTACTCGGCTGTTCTGTGTGATTGGTGGGCTGTTCGCGCGACTCAGCTAGCCTGAGATCGGAACACCGCCGAGCGGAAGGCGCGGTATAGCCGGGACGGCCGGCCGTCGAACAAGCCGGGTAGTATGCCATGAAACGCTTCGAACGGCCGAACGCGTCCGAGCGCCACAGCCGCAGTCCGGCCTAATGGCGGTACTCCACGGCCTTACCGCGTACGGCAGGGTCAGCTCTTCTTCGTCGTCTTGACCATCACGTTGGAGATTACCCGCTCGACCTTCGTGCTCTTGCATTCCGGGCACTCGGGCTTCGATGACCCGTGCTCAGAGATGTGCTCGATGACGAAGAAGTCCTTTCCGCAGTCGACGCAATGATAGTCATAGGTAGGCATCATGGTCCTCCGACCAAAGCTGTGGCAGACCCCGTGATCTTAAGCTCGTCGTGAGGCGTTGGCGATAGGGCGGGCGACCACCCGTCTCCTCGTCCGATCAGTAGATAGGCCACACCCCGGGGGTCGCCAGCTCCACGGAATGATTGTCCGGGTCCCGGAAGTACAGGCTCGAGCCCCCGCGATCCCAGCGAACCTCGCTTTCGATCTCGACGCCGTGCTCCGCAAGCCGTTCGCGCCACCCCGTGAGGTCCTCGGGGCGGATGGCGAACGCAAAATGCGCCGGCCCATCCCCGTCGTGGGGTGGTATCCGGCCACCGGGGGTCGGGGCGCCGGCGGAGGTGGCTCTGCGCCGAAAGAGAAGGAGGACGGTGCCCTCTCCGGCATCCATCGCAATGAGTCGGTCCGAGGCGAACATCGGGGTCAGGCCGAGCACGGTCTCGTAGAACCGCCTCGACTCCGGCAGGTCGTCGACGTAGAGCGCGGTCTCCAGGATACGCGAAACGATCGGTATCTCAGGCATGCGTCTGTCCGGCGTACGATTATCATTCCCCCTCCCCCAGCCTCTCCAACTCCTCCTCCGCCTCGATCGCCAGCCCCTGCGCGCGGTCGTAGCGGTCCAGCACCGTCTCGTAGTGGAACGTCGCGCGCGCGGCGTCGCCGCGGCCGGCGTGCAGGCGGGCACGGATGAGGGACGCGTGCGGGCTCACAGCGATGCCGGCGGGCCAGAGGAAGCGGGCGCGCTGCGGCAAGAACGTTTCCTCCCACCCCAGCAGGCGCAGGGCGCGGGCGGTGTCGCCCGCGGCTGAGAGCCACCTCGCGGCGGCGATCCTGTTGATCGGGGTGAGCCAGGGGTGGCGCCCGCCGCGCCAGGCGAGGTCGTCCACGCCCGTCTCCTCGAGGTCGGCGAGGGCCCGCCCCGCGGCGGCGCTGTCGCCGTCGAGCGCAAGCTGGTAGGCCGCGAGCGTCCCGTCCAGCAAATCGGAGTGGGCAGCGGCGGCGCCCGTCGCTCGCTCGCGCGCCGCAGCGAGGGCAGCGCCGTCTCCGCCGGCATAGGCCACGAGTCCGTCCAGCAAGGCGACCTCCGCCCCGTCCTCGGCGTTCGTCTGGGCCTCGAGCCAGGCGGTCCTGGGGCGGAACGCGGCGGCCTCATCGGCCGGCAGCTCGCCGAGCCAGGCGGCCGCGGCCGCGAATCCGTACGCGGTCGGCGGCACCAGCTCGTAGGGCCCCAACGGATCGGCCGAGGCGATCTTCAGCGCGCCCCGCCAGTCGCCTCGCGTCGCGAACGCGAACGCCAGCCCGGCGCGGTGCCAGCGCGCGGTTCCCGGCGGCGCTCCGCGCGCGAGCACCTCGCCGCTCACGTCGTGCTGCGCGTCCGGATCTCCGTACATGAGCAGCGCGAGGCCGAAGAAGGGGGCGAGCGGGCCCCGGTACGCGCCAAACGCGTCGGCCGCGGCCGCGATCTCCGCAGGCTGCAACGGACCGCTGATCCCGGCGTACAGCGCGCGGTAGGTCGGCAGGAGCTCGCCGGCCAGGCGCCGGCCGCCCTGCCGGCCGAAGTCCTCCAGCCGCGCCAGCACGTCGCTCGCCCTCGCCTCGTCGCGCTGCATGACCACGATCCAGAACAGGTGCTCCCACGCCGGAAAGAAATCGGGGTCAAGTTCGAGCGTGCGCTCCAGCGCGCGTCGGGTTTCGGCGAGCGGCTCGCCGACGACGCTGCCGTTGTGGACCAGCCAGTTCGCGTAGGCCCACCAGCCCGGGCGGTAGCCGGGGAACCGGCGCACGATGTCGCGGTGGGCGGCCAACTCGTTGGCCTTCGACCCGGCGAACCTGGTTTCGAGCAGGAGGCGATCCGGCTCGGGCAACCGCGCCCGGTTCTCGAAGAGCTTCTGGAACAGCGCCGAGTCGAGGCGAGCCACGCCCTCGTAGGTGCGCGGATAGAGCGATCTCCACAGCGCGAACCAGAACGTCGTGTCGGCCCGGAACGCGGAGTCGAAGGCCGCGACCGCGCCATCGAACCGTCCGGCGGAAAGCAGCAACTCGCCGTCCAGGTAGGCGCGCAGCGCGGCCACCGAGGGCGTGGTCAGCGCCGCCAGGCTCGGCGCGGGTAGCGGTCCCCTGCGCCACACAGCGCGCAGCAGGGACAGCGTCACGCTGTCGGTCAGCGCGAAGATGTCGTCGACCGGCCCCGACGCCGAGGCGCGCGCGATCTCGTCGCCGGTCGCTGCCTCGTGCAGCGCTGCGTCCACGCGCACGCGGCCGTTTCCTGCCGCCAGCAGCGTGCCCTGGAGGTAGCTGGTCGTGGAGAAGCGGCGGGCGATGTCCGAGCCACTCGGCGCGGGCGCCGAGTCGCCCGCGGGCGGGCTCGACGCGATCACGGCCAGCCCCTCCGTCGTCCGGATCGACCCGATGCCGTCCAGGTTCGTGCTTAGCGTCACGGCGAGCTGTCGGCCGAGGCGTCGCAGCGAAGTGTCCTCCGGCACGGGGACAAGCGGGAGGATGGATATCGACGCCGCGGCGGGCGTGACCGGGGAGGCGGCAGTCCCATCCGAGGTCGTCAGGACCCGAAACGCCCCGTAGGCGACGATCCCGAGGGTCGCCAGCATCGCCGCGGCGACCGCGGCCCTGGGCCAGGGCCGCGCGCGGCCCCCGGCGTCCGGTGGCGCCGCCGGAGCCAGCGCGGTCGCGAGCTCGCCCATGTCCGGGAAGCGATCGTCGGGATCCTTCGCCAGGCAGCGCATGAC
>JBDLIA010000156.1 GCA_039715185.1 Gemmatimonadota bacterium | reverse complement strand
CGCGATGTAGTGCGCCTGGGCGCGTATCAGGTCGGCTCGCGGTCCGCCGAGGCGCTGACGCGAGACGCTGCGCCGTATGTTGTAGGAGGTATTGGGCGTCAACCCGTCTGTAACCCGTCACTCTGTCCTGAGTTCTAACGGGGTCTGGATTTCAGACTGAGAGGATGAGGCGACCCGAGGCGGGGTAAGCTGTGCGACTCGTTCCGTAGCGCGCAGCTTTCTCGTCCAGGGAGGAGTGCGGGCACGAGACCGGCTGGTTTAGCGGCCACAACCCGGTCTCGCACCCGCCATCGCTAGACGATCGGTAGTGTACTGGCATCGGGGCTGGCTGACTACCTCTCGGCGATCCAGAGCGGGGAGGTCCTTTTCCAGACGCTGGTCCGGGAGTCGGGCAGGATCTGCCCCCGCTGCGGGACGGGGCGCTGCGCACGGCCTCACGCCTGGCGTTTCCGCAAGCAGGTGCAGGATCTGTCGACGGGGGACGTCTTCCAGGACGTCCCGATCCGGCGAGCCCGATTCTGCGACGGCTCGACGGTCTCTCTCACGCCCAGCGACTTATGGCGCGGGCGATCGACGCTCGGCTCGGTGCTGGAGACGGTCGTGCACGTGTTGCGCGACGGGATCGAGCAGGGCCACGAGTGGGCGCTGTTCGCTGGTCGGGGCGAGCCGGCGGTCTCCCGGCGTACGCTGCGGCGCTGGGCCGATTGGGTGCGCAGCCGCCTGGTCGGCTCGGCCTGGGCATGGCTCGGACCGCGGCTGGGGCTGAGCTGGTCCGAGCAAGCCGATGAGGTCGAGCAACTCGACCGAGTGCTCGCTTCTCTCGCCGGCACCGTCTTGCTCGCCTTCCGCGCCGTGACCGGCTGCGCTGTTTTGGATAAACCGACGGCACCTTCGCGGCAGACGCCCTGCTCTGCGCGACGCGTCGCGGGTCGTCTCGCTCCGAGCCCGCCACACGATCGGTCTTCGCCGCTACGGCCGCGGGGCTCATGGTGGCCGCGATACCGGCGGAGAGGTCCTCCGTCCGGCAAGCACGGAGGCTCCACAGATGATTGAGGACAAGACCAAGCCGGCTCGGCCCACGCACCGCGACTGGGCGGTGTTTCGCTACGGCCTGATCTCCGAGGCGACCCGTCCCTTGACCGACGAGGTGGCCAGTCAGGTGCTGGCCCGCATGGCCGCGCGGCAGCATCAGCTCCCCGATGGGTCGATCCGGCGCTTCAGCGTCTCCACCCTGCGGCTGTGGCTCCGCAAGTACCAGCGCGGCGGCCTGGATGCCCTGCTACCCCAGACCCGCTCGGACAAGGGCAGCTTCCGCTCGCTCGATGACGACACCATCGAGCTGATCTGTCGCCACCGCGTCCAGCACCGGCAGATCTCGGTCAAGCTCTTCCACCAGCTCCTGCATGAGGACGGCGTGCTGGGTGAGGGCAAGCGGGTCTGCGAGGCGACCCTCCGGCGCCTGCTCAAGACCCGCGGCCTGGCCAAGCCCCTGCGCGGTCCTGGCAAGGCCCGCGCCAAGTACGAGATGCCGCATCCCAACGACCTGTGGGTCGCCGATTTCATGCACGGACCCCGCGTCCACGCCCACAAGGGCAAGCGCAAGGCCATCCTCTGCGCCATCATCGACGATCACTCCCGAGTGCTCGTCGGCGCCCGTTTTTCCTTCTCGGAAGACACCGCCGATCTGCTGCACACCTTCCGCGACGCGATCGCCACCTACGGGGTACCGAAACGCTTCTACTGCGATAACGGCCCCGCCTTCACCTCACGCCACCTGGCCGAGGCCTGTGCCCGGATCGGCTGCACCTTGCTGCATTCCGAACCCTTCGACTCACCCTCACGCGGCAAGGTCGAGCGGGTCTTCCGCACCATCCGCGGCCGCCTGCTTCCCTTGCTCACCGACGAGGACCTGGCCTCGATCGATGCCCTGCAACAACGGCTCGAGCACTGGCTCCGCGAGGACTACCACCTCAAGCGCCACGGCGGCATCGCCATGAAGCCCCTCGACCGCTTCCTCGCCGGTGCCGAGCAGATCCCCATCCAGCGTCTGGCGCCGGCCGAGATCGACCATGCCTTCATGGGACGCCTCACCCGCGTCGTCCGAAACGACGCCACCGTCAAGATCGACGGCACCTTCTACGAGGTCCCGCCCGACTACATCAGGGCCCGGGTCGACCTGCGCTTTCCGGTCGGACGGCCCGAGGAGATCATCCTCTATCGCGACGACAAGCCCGTGGGGCCGATCAAGCCCGTCGACCCGGTCGACAACGCTCGCTTCCATGCCGGACCCCTCGAGCTGAACTACGCCGAGCTCGTCCGCCGGCGCCAGGACGAGGAGGCCTCCTCATGATCGAGGCTCGCTTCGGCCTCAAGCACCGCCCCTTCGACAAGGCCATCGACAGCCGGAAGCTCTACCTCTGGCCCGGCCTCCAGGAACTCGCCGCCCGGCTCGAGATGAGCAAGCAGGCCCGCGGCATCCTGCTCGTCACCGGCGAGCCCGGCACCGGCAAGACCGTGGCGCTGCGCCGCTTCGTCGACTCCCTCAACACCGAGCACTACCTCGCGGTCTACCTGCCGCTTTCCACCATCACCGCCATCGACGCCTACGCCCAGCTCAACCGCGCCCTCGGCGGCCAGGACGTCCGCTCCAAGAGCCTCCTCTACCGCGAGATCCAGCACGGCGTCGCCCAGCTTGCCGCCCAGGGCAAGCAGCCCGTCGTCATCCTCGACGAGGCCGATCTCTTGCGCTCGCCCCTCTTCGACGAGCTGAGGATCCTCCTGAACTTCGAGATGGACTCCAGGGACCCCCTCCTGCTCATCCTCGCCGGCCAGCCTCAGCTCCTGGCCAAGCTCGCCCTCAGGATCCACCTGCCCTTCCGTCAGCGCGTGGCCATGCGCTACCGCATGCCCGCCATGGACGAGGAACACACCCGGGGCTACGTCGAGCACCACCTCCGCCTCGCCGGACGCCGCCAGCGCCTGTTCACCGACGAGGCCCTCATCCAGCTCTTCGTCCAGGCCGGGGGCATCCCCCGCGCCATCGGCAACCTCGCCCTCGCCGCCATGTACCACGCTGCGGCACAAGGCAAGGACCTCGTCGAACTCGACGAAGTCGTCACCGCCAGCAAGGAGATCGTCTGATGCTCGGTCTCGATCGCCGCATGTCTTTCGAAATCGAATTCAACCAGGTCGCCATCGCCGTGGCCCAGATGCTGGTCCGCCACATGGACGACGTCTTCCTCTGGCTCATCCACCAAGACAAGACCCAGCGCGACGGACCTCAGCAGCGCACAGCCGAGATCGCCAACCGCATCGTCGTCCTCTGCCGACGACTCGTCGAAGAACTCCAACGCTACGAGAGGTGGAATCAGATCCGTCGCGAGCAAGAGCAGAAGGACATTGCCGAGGACGATCTGCCCTTCTGACCCACCAAGGTGCCTTGTCCGTCGGGCCGGCCGGGGGGTGCCCCCCTGCCGGCCCTCCTGTCTCCTGCCCTCGCCACGTCAACACAAACGGAACGACCGCAGGACCTCACGCACGGCTATCTGCCACGTCCGGTTCCACCATCACGCTGCGCTGCGCGACATTCCACCTTCCGTCTCGCATCCCGGCGTGAAACGGCCGCTCAGAATAATCTGGCAGGTTACACCGCTGTCGCATCCTGCTCGGCCGCCCGCCTCCGCCGCCCTCCGAGACCCTCTCCGCACGCGAGTTGATGCTCCGCGTCGCCGAGATCGACATCGAGCGTTGCCCGGTCTGCCGCCGCGGGCGGCTCGTCCGCTCCCGCACGCTCCCACGCTGCCCTTTTCTCCCACGCACGGCACGACCACCACCGGCAGACAGTCTGACCTAGCCGCGCGCTCGCCGTTTCGGTCGATTCCCCGGCCTCGCTCGTGCGC
>JBDLIA010000155.1 GCA_039715185.1 Gemmatimonadota bacterium | reverse complement strand
CTCGCCGACCTCCGGCTCGATCGACCTTCGTGGCGCAACGGCGCATCCCGGTGGGTGCGGTACTGGGACGTGCCGTGGGGGGTCGAGGTCAGGGCGCTGGAGGCCCTCGAGGCGGGGGCCGACCCGTAGCGGCGCATGGGCAGCACTGGGTAGCCTCGCGTGGGGCTGCCCGGGGGCCCGCCCGCGTTTCCGCGGAAACGTCCGGATGGGCTCTGGGGTGGCGCATCGCGCTCCTGGCTTTGGATCACCCTCCCGCGAGGAGGTCCCGCGCCATCTGCGCGCCCTCCGTCAGAACCCGGGCGGTCTCGGGGCTGATCTCGCCGTCGGTTTCCAGCTCTGTGACCTGCGCAATGAACGCCTCGATGCTGCTTCGGGCTGCGACGAAGTTGCCCTTGGCGGCCTGTTTCAGGGCCGTGTCCACCTTGTTCGAAAGCGACCGCGCGTGGCCCGCCTTCAGTGCCCCGGCTAGGAGCAGCTCGGTCACGTCGGTGGCCAGGGCGTCGAGCTTGCACTGAACACACGCCGCCGCTGTTATCTCGGCGGGGGAATTACATCCGGGTGCGTTGTTTTCGATTCTCACCGACCCCGCCACGCCGCCGGTTTCCAGGAGAGCGAACAGGCCGCAGGCGCACTTGGTGAGGGCGGAGTTGTGGGCAACGATCAGATCTCCGCCAACTGACGTGAGGGCCGACAGGCCGTCGACGTTCATCAGGGCGTGATTGATGTCGATAAACAAGCCGCCGCCTATTGAAGTGAGCGCCGAGAAACCGTCGACGTTCGTCAGGGCAGTGTTGCCGGAGACAAAAAGGAACTGCCCGACTGAGGCGAGAGCCGACAGCCCGTCGACGTTCGTCAGGGCATTGTTGAATCTCAGTCGTAGGCTCCCTCCGATCGCTCCAAGGGCCGAGAGGCCATCGAGGTCTGTCAGGGCATCGTTGTCGCGGATATCCAAATCGTTCCCGATCGAGGTGAGCGCCGACAGGCCGTCGACGTTCGTCAGGGCGTCGTTGAAATGGATCGACAAACGAAACCCCACCGAGGTTAGGGCGGAGAGACCGTCGACGTGCGTAAGCGCGTCGTTGCGCTGCAGTTGAAGACTCTGCCCGACCGATGCGAGAGCCGAGAGACCGTCGACGTTGGTAAGCGCATCGTTGTCCCGGATATTTATCAGATCTGCCGACGGCAGCGCCGAGAGGCCGTCTATGTCCGTCAAAGCGTCGTTGAGGTCGATGAAGATTCTGCTGACCGAAGTGAGCGCCGACAGGCCGTCGACGTTCGTCAGGGCATCGCTTTGCACGATCCGCAGTGCCCCACCTATCGACGCGAGCGCCGAGAGGCCGTCGATATTCGTCAGCGAGCCGTTGAGCTGGATGAGAAGGTCACCCCCGACGGAAGTGAGCGCCGAAAGGCCGTCGACGTTGATCAGGGCGTCGTTTTCCGTGATTCGCAACTCTCCCCCGACCGAGGTGAGCCCGGAGAAGCCGTCAACGCTCGTCAGGGCATCCGCGCCCCTCACGACCAGGAGCTCCCCAACCGAGGTGAGCCCCGACAGTGCGTCGAGGTTTGTAATATCTGGCGCAATGCCTCCGATCAGGAGACTACCCGTCACCTCCGTACAGTCGAATGCGTCAACCTCGGCTTGGGTGGTGAGGCTGAAATCGCCATCGCACGTCAGGGCCCCCAAACCAGCGACGCTCCGAACACTGGTGCTCGCGACGGCATCTTCCCCGCTCGCCAAGCCCAATGGAGTGTCCGAGTCCTGACACGCCGCGAGAGACAGGAAGCAAATCGATGCCGCGATCAATCCCCCGGCAGGCGCTGCAAGTCCGTTCATAGCGCGGATCCGTGTGTCCATCGTGAATCTCCCCATGCTCACCCGTGCCCGGGCTTGCGGACTCACCCGCGGTCGCACGTGGCGCCTCGGGTGTACGCTTCTCCGCGAAAGGTGTGTACGGGGATGGCGCAGCTGCGGCTGGAAACGTACGTAGCCCGACCCGCCGGATTACGTAGTTTGGTGGCGGTCGCCCGGAGCGGAGGGTAAGCTCGACCCGACCCAGGACAGGCACCGACTGCCCAGCGCTTTCCCAGCCCCCGCGAAGGCTCTAGCCTGCGGGGACATCCCCGACATCCTGACCGGGCGCTCCCGGCTGCGCCGCCGCGCCGTACGCGCGATGTTTCGGGGACGCCCCCAGCACCCAGGAGCGACCCATGACCGGCTCCACGACGGCTTCCGAGGCCACGACGACCTCCCAGGCCACCACGTCGACCACCCCCCGCCCCGTCCAAATCGACCCCTACCGCTGGCGCCTGCCCCGCCACGGCGCCATGCGCGTCGACGGCCTCGTGTACGCCGATGCCAAGCTCATGGCACAGCTCGAGGCGGACGGCGGCGAGGCGCTCCAGCAGGTGGCCAACGTGGCGTGCCTGCCGGGCATCGTGGGCCGCTCGATCGCCATGCCGGACATCCACTGGGGCTACGGCTTCCCCATCGGCGGGGTCGCGGCGTTCGACCCCGAGCGGGGCGGCGTCGTCAGCCCGGGCGGCGTGGGCTACGACATCAACTGCGGCGTGCGCCTGCTGCGCTCGGACATCGAGGCCACCGACCTGCGCGACCAAGAGCAGGTCGCGCCGCTCATGAATCAGATCATGCGCGACGTCCCGGCCGGGGTCGGCTCGCGCTACAAGAGTTTCAGACTCACCGACGACGAGGTGCGGAGCGTGCTCGTCCATGGCGCTGGCTGGGCGGTGCACGAGGGCTACGGCACGGACGACGACCTCGAGCGGACCGAGGCGGGCGGCGCTCTGCCCGGGGCCGAGCCGTCGAACGTGAGCCCGAGGGCGATCGAGAGAGGGGGCCCGCAGCTCGGCACCGTCGGCAGCGGCAACCACTTCATCGAGGTCGGCTTCGTCGACGAGATCTACGACGCCGCCGCGGCCGACGCCTTCGGCCTCGAGCCCGGCATCGTCACAGTGCTGATCCACTCCGGCTCGCGCGGGCTCGGCTACCAGGTGTGCGACGACTACCTCCAGCTCATGGTCGACGCCGCGGGGACCTACGGCATCGACCTGCCCGACCGCCAGCTCGCGTGCGCGCCGCTCGACTCGCCCGAGGCCACCCGCTACATGGGCGCGATGAACGCCGCCGCCAACTTCGCCTTCGCCAACCGGCAGATGATGGCCTACCGCGTGCGCGAGGCGTTCGCCCGCGTGCTCAAGCGGCCGCGCGCCGACCTCGACCTGCGCATGGTCTACGACGTCGCGCACAACATGGCCAAGTGGGAGACCCACGACCTCGACGGCGAGCGGCGCCGCCTGTGCGTGCACCGCAAGGGCGCCACGCGCGCGTTCCCGCCCGGCCACGCCGAGGTGCCCGAGGCCTACCGCGAGGTCGGCCAGCCCGTGCTCATCCCCGGCGACATGGCGCGCTACTCCTACGTCCTGGCCGGCACCCCGACCGGCGCCAAGGAGGCGTTCGCCTCGACCTGCCACGGCGCGGGCCGGCGCATGAGCCGCAGCAAGGCCAAGAAGTCGGTGAAGGGTCGCCCCCTCAAGGCCGAGTTCAAGGAGCAGGGGATCGAGGTCAGGGCCTCATCCTTCGCCACCCTGGCAGAGGAGATCCCCGAGGCCTACAAGGACGTCGCCGAGGTGGTCGAGGTCGTGCACGGGGCGGGGATCGCCCGGAAGGTGGCGCGGTTGAAGCCGATGGGGGTGCTGAAGGGGTGAGCGAACGGTCGGCCGCCCGCGGGGCCGCTCCTCAGTCCAGCGGGTGCCGCATCCGCAGTCCCGGAAAACGCGTGAAGTCGCGGTCGGTGGTGATCCACTCGGCGCCGTTTTCGATGGCGAGCGCGGCGAGGTAGGCGTCGGGCACCAGGTTCCCACGCGCGTCCACCGCCTCGCACAGATCCCGGAAGATCGACCAGTGCCGGGGCCCCGG
>JBDLIA010000154.1 GCA_039715185.1 Gemmatimonadota bacterium | reverse complement strand
GCGTTCCAACCAGAACACCGCGATCAACCAGAAGCCGATCGTGAAGGTGGGCGACCGCGTGAAGAGGGGGCAGGTCATCGCCGACGGCCCCGCCACGGAGCGCGGCGAGCTGGCGCTCGGCCGCAACGTGCTCGTCGCCTTCATGCCCTGGGGCGGGTACAACTTCGAGGACTCGATCCTCATCTCCGAGCGGCTGGTCAAGGACGACCACTTCACCTCGGTGCACATCGAGGAATTCGAGTGCGTCGCCCGCGACACGAAGCTCGGCCGCGAGGAGATCACGCGCGACATCCCGAACGTGGGCGAGGACGCGCTCAAGGATCTCGACGAGTCGGGCATCGTTCGCATCGGTGCCGAGGTGAAGGCCGACGACATCATGGTCGGCAAGATCACGCCGAAGGGGGAGACCCAGCTCTCGCCCGAGGAGCGGCTGCTCCGCGCGATCTTCGGCGAGAAGGCCGGCGACGTGCGTGACACCTCGCTGCGCGTCCCGCCGGGCGTCACGGGCACCGTGATCGGCGCCCAGGTCTTCTCGCGCCGCGGTGTCGAGAAGGACGAGCGCGCCCGGGCGATCGAGGATGCCGAGGTCGAGCGCCTGCGGAAGGACCAGGAGGACGAGATCGGCATCATCCGCGACAACGCCCTGGCGAAGGTCACGGAGCTGCTGATCGGCAAGAAGGCCGCGAACCGCATCGCGGACGAGCGCCGCGGCGAGGTCTGGCTGGAGAGCGGCGACACGCTCACGTCCGAGACGATCGAGGGTGTGCCGATCCGCCGCCGCAAGGACATCCAGGTCACGGACGGGGCCACCCAGGAGCGCCTCGACCGCATCTTCGCGAGCCTCGAAGAGCAGTCGAACGTGATCAAGGCGGTCTTCGACGAGAAGATCGGCCGCCTCAAGAAGGGCGACGAGCTGCCTCCGGGCGTGTTCAAGATGGTCAAGGTCTACGTGGCCATCAAGCGCAAGCTGTCCGTCGGCGACAAGATGGCCGGCCGTCACGGGAACAAGGGCGTGATCTCGCGCATCCTGCCCGAGGAGGACACGCCCTACCTCGCGGACGGCACGCCCGTCGAGCTGGTGCTCAACCCGCTCGGCGTGCCCTCGCGCATGAACATCGGCCAGATCCTGGAGGTGCACCTGGGCTGGGCTGCTCGCGGCCTGGGCGAGCAGGTGAACGCCCTCGTCGAACAGCACGCCGGCACCGATGCGCTGCGCGAGAAGCTGCGCGACGTCTACGGCGACGAGGTGATCGGGCGTCTGCTCGACGGGGCCAGCGAGGACGCGATCCGCTCGATCGCAGAGAACGTGCGCACCGGCATCCACGTCTCCTCGGCGGTCTTCGACGGCGCGAAGGAGGCCGAGATCCGCGACGAGCTGAAGCGCGCCGACCTGCCGGACAGCGGCCAGACGGTGCTCTTCGACGGGCGCACCGGCGATCCGTTCGACGGTGAGGTGACCGTCGGCATTCTCTACATGCTGAAGCTCCACCACCTCGCCGACGACAAGATCCACGCGCGCTCGATCGGGCCGTACAGCCTGGTCACCCAGCAGCCGCTCGGCGGCAAGGCCCAGTTCGGCGGTCAGCGGCTCGGCGAGATGGAGGTGTGGGCGATGGAGGCCTACGGGGCCGCCTTCAGCCTGCAGGAGTTCCTCACGGTCAAGTCGGACGACGTGCTGGGCCGGACCCGCATGTACGAGTCGATCGTGAAGGGTGATTGCCAGCTCGAGCCCGGTCTGCCGGAGGCCTTCAACGTAATCGTGAAGGAGCTCCAGGCGCTGGCCCTCGACGTCGAGCTCATCGAAGACAAGAGCCAATAGGGGAGAGACGACTTGCGCGATCTCTACAATCTGTTCGAGAAGCCCAAGGACCCGCTCGCGTTCAATGCGTTCCGCATCGGGCTCGCGTCGCCGGAGAAGATCCGGGAGTGGTCGTACGGCGAGGTGAAGAAGCCGGAGACGATCAACTACCGGACGTTCAAGCCGGAACGCGACGGGCTCTTCTGCGCCAAGATCTTCGGCCCGGTCAAGGACTACGAGTGCAACTGCGGCAAGTACAAGCGCATGAAGCACCGGGGCGTGATCTGCGAGAAGTGCGGCGTCGAGGTGATCCAGTCGAAGGTGCGCCGCGAGCGGATGGGCCACATCACGCTGGCCACGCCGGTGGCGCACATCTGGTTCCTGAAGTCGCTGCCCTCGCGCATCGGCAACATCCTCGAGATCACGCTGCGCGACCTCGAGCGGGTGCTCTACTTCGAGGCCTACGTGGTCGTCGATCCGGGCGAGACGGAGCTCGCCAAGGGCGAGCTGCTCTCGGAGGAGGAGCTCAGCCAGGCGCGCGAGCAGTTCGGCCGGGACGCCTTCGAGTACGGGATCGGGGCCGAGGCGGTGCGCGAGATGCTGGCCCATCTCGACGTCGAGGAGGAGTGCAAGGTCCTCCGCGCCGAGATGAAGGAGGCCACCAGCGAGGCGAAGCGCAAGAAGCTCGCGAAGCGCCTCAAGGTGCTCGAGGCCTTCCGGGAGTCCGGAAACAGCCCCGAGCACATGATCATGGAAGTGATTCCGGTGATCCCGCCGGACCTGCGCCCGCTCGTGCCTCTCGACGGCGGCCGCTTCGCGACCAGCGATCTGAACGATCTCTACCGCCGCGTGATCAACCGGAACAACCGCCTCAAGCGCCTCCAGGAGCTGAACGCGCCGGAGGTGATCATCCGCAACGAGAAGCGGATGCTCCAGGAGGCGGTCGACGCCCTCTTCGACAACGGTCGCCGCGGGCGCGTCATCACGGGCCCGAGCAAGCGGCCGCTCAAGTCGCTCTCCGACATGCTGAAGGGCAAGTCGGGCCGCTTCCGCCAGAACCTGCTGGGCAAGCGCGTCGACTACTCGGGCCGCTCGGTCATCGTGGCCGGCCCCGAGCTGCGGCTCCACCAGTGCGGTCTGCCCTCGCGGATGGCGCTCGAGCTCTTCAAGCCGTTCATCTACAGCAAGCTCGAGCAGCGCGGCTACGTGACCACCATCAAGGCCGCCAAGAAGATGGTGGAGCGCGAGCGCCCCGAGGTGTGGGACATCCTGGCCGAGGTCATCCAGGAGCACCCCGTCATCCTGAACCGCGCGCCGACGCTGCATCGCCTCGGCATGCAGGCCTTCGAGCCGGTGCTCATCGACGGCAAGGCGATCCAGCTCCACCCGCTCGTCTGCAAGGCCTTCAACGCCGACTTCGACGGCGACCAGATGGCCGTGCACGTGCCGCTCTCGGTCGAGGCCCAGATCGAGGCGCGGGTTCTGATGATGTCGACGAACAACATCCTGTCGCCCGCGACGGGGCGTCCCGTCATCGACCCGAGCCAGGACATCGTGCTCGGCTGCTACTACATGACGCGGCAGCGCCCGGGCGTGCCGGGCGAGGGCCGGACCTTCGCGAACGCGGAGGAGGTGCGCGTCGCCTACGACGCCGGCGAGCTCCACATCCACGCCGGCATCCAGGTGCGCATGCAGGGCGAGCTCGTGGAGTCGCGCCGCACGCTACCAGCGGGCGCGCTGATCGTGCCCGCTCACCATAAGCTCGCGCGCGTCGCGGCCCAGCTCCCGCGACTCGAACAGCGCGGCCTCTTGCAGCAGCACGTCGCACCAGGAACCGGCGGCGCCCGCCGCCTGGAGCGTCGTCTGGTAGTCCTCCGGGTCTCCTCCGGGCACTGGGGTCCAGGCGCACGCGGTGCCGGCAGGCCCCGTCGGCGGCAGCGGCTCCACGACCGGCGGTTGAGTGGGCACCGGAAGCGGGCCCGGCACGGACACCGGCGGCGCCGTGGTCGTGGGCAACGGCGCAGCGGCGGCCGCTGTCTCGGTCTCGGCCACGAACAGCGGCCCCATCGCTGCGGTCAGCCCCACGAAGGCGACCGTGGCGATCCCCCCGGTCACGGCCCGGGTCACGGGCGCACGGCTCGTCACAGATCCCGC
>JBDLIA010000153.1 GCA_039715185.1 Gemmatimonadota bacterium | reverse complement strand
CGCCCACAGGTAGACCAGCAGGATGAAGGCGAACGACTCGCTGCCGATGGCGGGAATGAGGAACGCGTCGAGGACGTTCCACTGACCGCTCACCGCGCCGCCGACCAGGATCCCGAGGAAAAGCGCCGTGATCACCTCGCGCGTCAGGAAGACGAGCAGCAGCGTGAACAGCGCCGGGAGCACCGACGCGAATCCGTAGTGCTCGCCCGACGGGCTCGCGAAGGGTTCGCCCGGGGCGACGAGGGCTGCTCCGGCGACCACCGCGGCGACCGCGGCGAGCGCGAGGATTCTGCGCGACTGGGGCATGTCTTGACCGCCTGCTGTTGGATGAGCGGGCCGTCAGGATGTGCCATGGCGACGCCGGCCGAAAGGCCGACGCCGCCACTCGTGCTTCACCGCCGTGCCGGCGCTCAGGGCGTCGGCATTGGCGGCATGTGTCCGAGCTGGCTCAGGAACGACACGTTGTCCCACGTGACGGCCACGTGCGCGATCCGGTCGCCGTCGATCCTGAAAACACCTGCGAACTCCAATGACGCCCACCTGTTGGACGGGGAGAACGGGCCCATCTGACCGGACTGCGTGCCCGAGTACGTCGCCCAGAACGCCACCCGATCGCCCTCGCCCACGACAGTCTCGAGGGTCACCCGGCTGTCGGGCACCGCCGCGGCATCCGACTCGATGAAGCGTCGGAAATCGTCCGGGCTACGCACCTCCACGTCGGGCGTAGCCGGACAGTGGCGGTGGAAGTCCGGGGCGAGAATCTCTTCCAGCGCCACGAAATTGCGGGCGTTGACCGCGTCGACGAAGCGACGGACCAGTTCCTTGTTGCGTGTCGTGTCGGACATGGCGTACTCCTCAGTAGCTGATCCAGCCCCGGGACTGAACATCGTCCGGACCGATGCCGTCGGCGTTCACGCCCCTGGTCGTGAGCTCACCGGTTGCGTTGGCGAAGCGACCCGTGCCTCCGATGATCTCGTGCGTGCCCACGGCGCGCAAAGATCCGTCCGCAAGGCTCAGGACGGCCACCCCATCAGAGCTCTCTAGCCACAGCTCGTCGCCGTGCGCGGCGGTCAGCACCCACAATGGATTCGTGAAGGTGGCGGTGGCATACGGCGGCGGTCCGGGGGCCTCGAACGGCGGGTCCGGGTCCGGGGCTACCTGACTGGTTATGCACGTGCTACCGACGCCCTCGAACCGTCCCATGTGAGTGGCGTTCCCCGCGATGACCGAATTGAGGAACGCGGCGCATGGTGCCGGGGGAGGATCGACCGGGTCCACCAGAGCCACGGTACCCTTGAACCGCATCGCCCTGACGGGACTGGCGGACAGCTGTGGGCCCGCCACGGCCGCGGCCGGATCCGACGATAGCCGGCTGTCGTCACACGCAGCCTGGACGGACAAGAGCGCGACGAGTGCAGAGACGATGGAAACGCGTTGCGGCGACATGGTTACCTCCTGGTCAGGGGATGTTGCACCCCCCATCTTGCGGATGAACCGTCTATAAATCGTCACTCTGACGGAAACATGAGGTGACGCTACTGCCATCGTCCGCCTCGCTGACGACTCTGGGACGCCCCGCTGTGGCTGGAGTCACGGACGCCCGGGCGGCGGCGCTTCTGGCTCGACCCAAGCGCCTGGCGCTGGTGGCCTACCTGGCGCTGGAGGGACCGAAGTCCCGGGAGGCGGTGGCATCGCTATTCTGGCCCGGGTCGCGCAGGGAACGTGGCCGCGGCGCCCTCCGGAACGCGGTGCACTTCCTTCGTCGCCATCTTGGACCGACGGCGCTGCGCGGACAATCGGACATGCTGCTCCTCGATGCTGGCAGCGTCCGCTGCGATGTCGTCACCTTCCGAACGCGCATCGCCGAGCGCCGCTTCGAGGACGCCGCCGAGCTATACCGAGGCACCTTTCTCCATGGCCTTCGGATTGTCGGCGCTCCGGAACTCGTCTCCTGGATCGAGGAGTGGAGGACCGAACTCGCGCGGGAGGCGTCCGCAGCCCACTGGGCGCTCGCGGACAGGGGGGAGGCGCTGGAGAACTGGATCAGCGCCGCGGACAGCGCCAGGCGGGCCGTCGCGCTTTCGGGCAACGAGGAGACCGGCGTGAGGCGGTTGATGCGCCTGCTCGATCGAGCGGGCGATCGCGTCGCCGCGCTGCGGGAGTACGAGACATTCGCGGGCCGCTGGGAACGGGAGATGGACCTGACGCCCTCTCCCGCAACCCGCCGGCTGGCGGATAGCCTGCGCAAGGGAGCGGGCGGCGCCGGGCGTGCTCGCGCCCTCCACGCGCCGGGCCCGAGACGGGTATCCCGGTACGGGCGGGTTGCCGTCCTCCCCCTGACGCTCCCGCTGTCGAATCCGACACATCTCTACCTGGCCGCGGGCCTCGCGCAGGAGTTGGTCGAGTCGCTCTCCAGGCTGCGGACCGTGCAGGTCATAGGACGAGTTTCTGCCGGCCGTTATGGCGACGGGGATCCCGGAGTCGTTCGGCGCGCTGCGCGAGAACTGGACGTTGACGCCGTGGTCGACGGCTCCCTGACGGCCTCGGAAGGCCGGCTAGCAGTCGTAATTCGCTTGCTCGACTCCGCCACCGAGACAACGGTCTGGGCCGACGTCCACGAGTGCGCTATATCCGGCACGCTCGAACTGCGCTCCCGGCTGGTAGAGAGTCTGCTGGATGCGCTCGATGCCGACCTGCCCCGAGGCGAGCGCGAGGAGATCTCACGCGGCCCGACTAGCGATGCCTCAGCCTTCGACGCCTACCTGCGCGGCCGCTGGTGTATGACTCACCGCTCGCAGGCGGCTCTGGAGAAGGCGGTCGGCCATTTCGAAAAAGCACTGTCGATCGACGGGCAGTTCGCCCTCGCGCTCGCCGGAATCGCCCAGGCGAACCTGCTGCTGTACCCGGCCGCGGGCCGGCGCGGGCACGAGATCAAGGTGCGCGCCCAGGAATACGCGCGGGCGGCGCTGGCCGTCGATCCGGAACTGGGCGAGGTACGGGCCGTCCTGGGCATGGTGAAGGGGCACTTCGAGCACGATTTCGAGGGCGGCGTGAATGAGCTCAGGCGCGCGACCGAGCTGAGTCCGGGGCACGCCACCGCGCACCACTGGTACGGCGCCTTCCTGACCTTCTTGTGCGGCCGTTTCGAAGAGGGTGAGCGCAGCTTGGAGCTCGCCAGCCAGCTCGATCCCTTCTCCCCGATCGTTCGTAACGACATCGGCCTGGCCGCGCTGCGCAGGGGAGACGTGGGCGAAGCGATAGAGAAGCTGCGAGGCGCGGTACGGCTGGAGCCCAGCTTCTGGCGCTCGCATTTCGATCTGGGAATCGCCTGCTTCGTCGCTGGCGACCGGGAGGCCGGTGCCCGGCACCTGCAGCGAGCCTGGGCACTCGGGGCTTTCGGGGCCAAGGATCTGGAGAAGGCCGGCCCGGCCTCGGAGCGAGGATGGCGCGAGGTGTTGGAGCGGAAGCTGGCGGAGCTGGCAACGACCTCTCTGCACAGGGGCACGCGCGGTTTCGAAGCCGCGCTCGTATGCATGCTGCTGGGCCGACACCAAGAGGCAATCGACTGGCTGACCCTCGTGGATGAGGAAGGGTCGGTGGCGTTGATCGGTCAGTACTACCCGCCCTTTTCGCCGCTCGAGGGGAACCCCGCCTTCGACGATCTCCTTCGGGCGGTCGGCTTGCGGGCGCCTCGCGGTTGAGGCGCCCGCGGAGCTTCGTCGGGCAGGAGGCTATACAAGATCCGCCCGCCAGGCTCCTGCCGTCAGCCGATCGGGCCGAGAGAGAACGAGTAGCCGATCATCGCCGCGCCGGAGCGGTGCTTCGCCTCCGTGTCGGTACTGGTATCGATATCGCGCAGGCCGACGTTGAAGCGACCCTCGATGAAGAGATCACCGGGGCCCGCGGGAAACGCGATGCCGCCGCCGAACAGAACGCCGAAATCGGTCGACTCGGTCTCGAA
>JBDLIA010000152.1 GCA_039715185.1 Gemmatimonadota bacterium | reverse complement strand
AATCGCGTGCGACGCTGCGGTGGTGCGGATCACGCGCGGCCGTGACGGCGGGGTGCTGGGCGCGGGCAGGCGTACGCGGACGATCGCGCCGGCGCTGCGCCGTGCGCTCGAGGCGCGCGACCGGGGCTGCCGCTTCCCGGGCTGCGCCGGCCGCTTCACCGACGGCCACCACGTCGTGCACTGGGCAGAGGGCGGCGAGACGAGCCTGAGGAATCTGGTGCTCTTGTGCCGCAGGCATCACAGGGCGGTGCACGAGGGCCGGGTACGTGTGTGCCTGGGCAAGGAGGGGGCGGTCGCGTTCTTCACGCCCGGGGGCAGGGCGCTCTACGACGCGCCGCGCGCGGCGAACGGTGGGACCGGCGCCGGGAGGGCGGCCGGGGCGAGGACAGCACCTGGCGCCGGGCGGGTGGCCGGCGCCGGGACGGCGCCCGGCCCGGGATCACCGCGCCCAACTGTGAAGCTTCGACTCGAGCTGCCCGCCCACCGCACCGGCGCCGCGCGCTGGACGCGCGACTCGCTCGTGCCCTGGCCCGTCGAGGCAGGCGCGCGCGAAGCGCTCGAGGCCGACGCCGAGATGGCGGAGGAAGCTGCGGGCGGCGCCGAGACCGTGGAAGAAGCAGCGGCCGGCGCGGGGTAGGCCGGGCGCCGACCTGGCTGCGCGTGGGGGCGACGCACGCCGAGGTATGAGGCCGCGCCAGCAACGCCCGCGTCGGCTTGACTGAGGCCGCTCGCCTCGCGCCCGGGGCGCTGCGGCAGAGGCTGATCGCCGGCCCGCGACCGGCACCCCTCAGTAGGTCGGGATGGTTGGATCGACCTCTTCGGCCCAGGCCAGGATGCCGCCTTCGAGATTGGCGACGCGCCGGAATCCGGCGTCCTGGAGTTGCCGCACGGCGCGCGCGCTGCGCTGTCCGGATCGGCAGTGCACCACGATCGTGTCGGCGGTGCTGAGTTCGGAAAGTCGCTCCGTAAGGAACCCCAATGGGATGAGCCGGGCGCCTTGAGGCGCCAGGTTCGCGATGTCCCACTCGTGAGGCTCGCGTACGTCGATGATCGTGATCTCTTCTCCCCCCAGCAGGCGCCGCGCCAGCTCGCCGGCGGCGACTTCCGGCAGGCCGTCCATTTCCCGGGCTTCGGCGCGCTCTGCCTGCGGCACGCCGCAGAACTCCTCGTAGTCGATCAGTTCGGTGACCGTCGGGTCGTCCCCGCACACCGGGCACCCGGGGTCGCGGCGCAGCTTGAGCTCGCGAAACCGCATCTCGAGAGCATCGACCAAGAGCAGCCTGCCGGCGAGCGGCTCCCCTCCCCCGATGATCCACTTGATCGCCTCAGCCGCCTGGAGGGCGCCGACGATGCCCGGCAGCACGCCGAGCACCCCGCCCTCCGCGCAGCTCGGCACGAGCCCGGGCGGAGGCGGCTCGCGGAACAGACAGCGGTAGCAGGGGCCGTCGGGCGCCCCGAACACGGAGACCTGACCCTCGAAGCGGAAGATGGACCCGTACACGTACGGCTTGCCGAGCAGGACGCACGCGTCATTCACCAGGTAGCGGGTAGGAAAGTTGTCGGTGCCGTCGACGACGAGGTCGTAGCGCCCGATGATGTCCAACGCGTTAGCCGAGTCCAGGCGCGTCTCGTGTCCCTCCACGCGCACGAAGGGATTCGCCTCGCGCAGCCGATCCCGCGCCGAATCGAGCTTGGAGCGGCCGACGTCGGAGGTGCCGTGCAGGAGCTGGCGCTGCAGGTTGGTCTCATCGACCACGTCGAAGTCGACGACGCCCAGCGTACCGACCCCCGCCGCCGCCAGGTAGAGCCCGACGGGAGAGCCCAGGCCCCCCGCGCCGATCATGAGCACGCGCGCCGCGCGCAGCTTGCGCTGTCCGGCCATCCCCACCTCGGGCATGATGAGGTGGCGGCTGTAGCGGCGGATCTCCTCGAGGGAAAGGTCGTCCGCGTCGCCGGGTGCCCCCCCTGCGATGCTCGGCAGGATCGTGATGACGTCGTCGCTCGAAACCGAAGTTTCGCCCCCGTCGAGTTGGCGGACGTCCTCGTCGTTCAGGTAGGCGTTCACGAAATTGCGCAGGCTTCCGTCCTCGGCGTAGAGGTGTCGGCGCAGCTCGGGGTGGAGGTCCACGACCCTGCCCAGGGCGTCTCCCACGCTCGTCGCCGATACCTGGACTTCCGCGCGCCCACCCGAGAACTGGCGCAGCGGCGTGGGGATACGGACCCGTATCTCGCTCATGCGATCTCCTGTTCGTCGAAGCCGGTGCGGTCGTCGCGCAGGCGCCACGCTCTGGGCGCGCCCACGACGCCGGCCGAGACCGGCACGATGACGTAGCTGTACCAAGGCCAGGCCAGGCGCTCGTCCGTTTCTGACGGGCGCGCCGGATGATCGGGGTGGGAGTGGTAGTACCCCACGACCTGGAGGCCGTCCGCCTCGGCGGTGCGCTCCAGATCCCGCACCGTCTCCGGGGCGATCAGATACCGACGCGTGCGCGTCTCTCCGGTCGTGTTCGGCGCGGGCACCGAGCGGGCCACCTCGCGCGATTCGCCGTCGCGCCCCAGGAGAGCTCCGCAGCATTCCTCCGGGTAGGCGGCCTCGGCCTGCCGCGCCATGTCGCGGGCCGCCTGCTCGTCGATCCGAATCACCTGTCCGCCTTCCACCATGCCTCGTCCAGGTATCTCGCCCCGTCCTCCGGGAGGAGCGTGACCACCAGCGCGTCGGCGTCCGCTTGCGCCGCGACGCGCAGCGCCGCGGCAACGTTGGCCCCGCCCGACGGTCCAGCCAGCAGCCCCTCCTCATGCGCCAGGCGGACCGCCATGGCCTGCGCGTCTTCGCTGGTCACCTGCATGCGCGCGTCGGCGAGCTCCGAGTCATAGATCCCCGGCACCATGGCGCTAGCCATGTGCTTCGCCCCCTCTATCCCATGCAGAGGCGAGTCGGGCTGGACCTCCACGAGTCGCACGTCGTCGCGGCTCGCGCGCAAGCGCCTGCCTGTACCGACGAACGTGCCGCTGGTGCCGACGATGGCCACGAAGTGAGTCACGCGCCCCGCCGTCTGTTGCCATACCTCCCGCCCGGTGCCGTAGTAGTGCGCGGCGATGTTGGCCGGATTGTCGTACTGGTCGGCGTAGTAGACCGAACCCGCCGGCGCCTCGGCTGCGCGCCGCTGCGCCTCTCGAATGGCTCCGTCCGAACCCTCCAGGGGATCGGTCAGGACGACGTTGGCGCCGTATGCACGCAGGAGACGAAGTCGCTCCGTCCCGGCGTTGCCGGGCACGCAGATCTCGCAGGCGTAGCCGCGCTCGGCGCAGAGCATCGCGTACGCGATACCCGTGTTGCCCGAACTCGCGTCGAGCAACCTGACGCCTCTCCGCAGCGCGCCCGACCGCTCGGCCCGCCGTAGAATGGTGAGCGCCGCCCGATCCTTCACGCTCCCGCCTGGGTTGGCGCCCTCCAGCTTGACGGCGACGCGGGCCCCACCCCGAGCCGGCATGCGCCTCAGCAGTACCAGTGGCGTGTTGCCTATGGCGGCGCGCAACCCGGCTGCGGGTGGGGCCGGCGCGGATTCCTGGCGTTCGGCCGCGGACTCGACGCCCGGGCGGGGGCGCCCAAGCCTCGATGCAAAAAGGCCGTGACCCCGGGGAGTCACGGCCTCTTCCGTGAACGGCGTCCGTCTCGCCGTCATGGCGATCGGACGGCGCGCAGCGGCGGCCGCCTCCCCGAATGGGGCGGACAGCAACAACAGCTCGCCGGGGCGGCCACGGAACGCGGTCCAATCGTTCTCATGTCAGTAACAATAGAGCGGTCACCCGCCCGGTCAAGTCCTACGGTCCGATCGAGCTCCGCGGGGCCGAGGCGGGATGCGAACCGGCCCGATCGAGCTCCGCGGGGCCGAGGCGGGACGCGAGACGGCCCGCCGCTCCCGAGGAGCAACGGGCCGTCTCGTGCCGCAGGCGAGCGCCAGGCTCGCCGACTACTCCGCCGCCGCCATTTCCTCCCCCGCCGGGAAGGCGCGGAAGAACGGTCCTTCC
>JBDLIA010000151.1 GCA_039715185.1 Gemmatimonadota bacterium | reverse complement strand
GGTGGACGCCACCGCCATGTTCATCTTCATCGGCGCCAAGCCGCGCACGGACTGGCTGGACGAGCGCATCGCCCGCGACGAGCACGGATTCGTCATGTCGGGGTCGGACACGGAGTGGAGCGAGGCGGCCGCGGCGGTCGGCTACCCGGAACGGGCGCCGTTCCCGCTGGAGACCAGCGTGCCCGGCGTGTTCGCGGCGGGCGACGTGCGGTCGGGCTCGGTGAAGCGCGTAGCGTCCGCGGTGGGCGAGGGCTCCATGGCCGTGATGTTCGTGCACCGCTACCTGGGCGAGGTCTGAGGCCCGACTTGGCGTGAGCTCCGCCGAGGCGGTTCCGCCGGGGCTGGAGCGGGCGGTTCGGGAGGCGCTTGCCGGAGCCGAGCCGGCCGATCAGGGCACCCGCGCGGACGTCCCCGAGCCGCTCAATTTTCGGGCGGTGTCCGGCGGCTGCATTGCCAACGCGCTCCGCGTGTCCGCGCCGGGGCGATCTTCCGCCTTCCTCAAGTGGGCCCCGCGCGGCGATCCGGCCGCAGCGACCTTCGACGCCGAGGCCGCCGGACTGGAGGCGCTGGCCGCCTCCGGCGCGGTCAGGGTTCCGGGCGTCCTGGGCCGGCTGGAGGCCGAGGACGGCGCGGGGCTGCTGCTGGAGTGGTTGGAGCCGGTGCGTCCTGGCGCCGGGGCGTGGCGCGCGCTCGGCCGGAGCCTGGCGGCACTGCACGGGGCCGATCCGCCGCTGGGGGGACCCGGTTGGTCCGCCGACAACTTCATAGGCACGCTACCCCAATCGAACGAACCCGCCTCGGACTGGGCCGAGTTCTGGTGGGCCCGGCGGCTTCAGCCGCAGATTGAGATGGCCGGCGCGGCGTTGGGGGCTCTCGCCCCCCGGCTCGACCACCTGTGCGAAGCGCTTCCCGATCTGCTCTCCGGAATCGGGGAGGACGGCCTCTCCCTCCTGCACGGCGACCTGTGGAGCGGGAACGTGCTGTTCACGGACGCCGCCGATACCGGGTCTGCTGGAGACGACTGCGAGGGGGCGCTGATCGACCCCAGCGTCTACGTCGGTCACCGCGAGGTCGATCTGGCCATGGCGGAGCTGTTCGGAGGCTTCCCGCCGGCCTTCTTCGAGGGCTACGAGGGGGAGCGGCCCACGCTACCGGGTTACGCAGATCGCCGACCCGTCTACCAACTCTACCATCTGCTGGTGCACGTCAACCTGTTCGGCGCCGGCTACCTGCCGGGGACCGCACGGGCGCTGGAGCAAATCGGCGCTTAGATGTGTCCTGAGGCCCCAGCCTAACCGGGTCGCTCGGCGGAGAAGGGACCCCGGACGGTCACGCTGTCGGTGCGGATGGGCACACCGCGAACGAAGTTGATATCGAGGAATCCGGACGCCCCCGAAGCGCTCCCCGCGTTGATTGAGACCACGCCCGACACCGCGAAGAAGGAGTCCCCGCCCAGGCGCATGGGCGGTTCTCCACTCGCCCCACGAGTATTCTCGTCGACCGTGAAGACGCTCCCGTTGTTGCTACCCTCGGAGAAAGACAGATCAAGCCTGTCGTCGGCGTCGGCGATCAAGGTCAGGTCGAAGGCAACCAGCGGATCACCAACGAGTTCGGCGCTTCCCGACAGCGTCGCCGTACGCGTGCCCGTGACTTCGATGGAAAACGTACCCCCGGTCCCGGGGTCGGCCGGGTCTTCGCCGCAGGCCACCGTCAGCACGAGGACGCTGACGAGCGCCGGTGCCGAGAGCCTCACGTCGTGTCCTCGCCCGTCTCGTAGACGACCCGCCCGCCCACGATCGTGAGCAGCACCCTCAGGTCCTTCAGCTCGTCGGGCTCGACCTCGAAGGGTGAGCGATCCAGCACAACTACGTCAGCCAGCTTGCCCGGCTCGAGCGCGCCCTTCTCGTTTTCCTGCCCCGCGGCCCACGCGTTGTTGACGGTGTATGCGCGCAGCGCGGTCTCCACGTCCACGCGCTCCTGGGGGAACCAGCCGCCTTCAGGCGCGCCGTCCAGCGTCTTGCGCGTGACCGCCGCGTATATCCCCTGGATCGGGCTCGCGGGATACCAGGACGCGTTCGTTCCCGGCCAGTCGCTGCCGAAGGACAGCAGCACGCCCGCGTCGCGCAGGGTGCGGAAGGCGTACGCCCAGCGCCCGCGCTCGCCGATGCGTTCCTCCATCCAGCGCATGTCGTCGATCGCGTGGTAGGGCTGCACCTCGGCGATCACGCCCATCTCGGCCATGCGTCGGGCCACATCCGCGTCGCGGATCACTTGCGTGTGGATCACCCGCCAGCGGTCGTCGGCCGGGATGGAGGCGTTGGTCCCGGGCACCGCCACGCGCCGCGGCTCGGGCCTGGGAGAGGCGGCGCGCACACCTCCGTACATGTCGAGCAGCGTGTCGATCGCCTCGTCGCCAATGGCGTGGATCTGCGGCCACAGCCCGGACGTGTCCGCGCCGGCGATGAGCGACCGCATGTTGCCGGGCGGTGACATCATCGTGCGCCAATCGCCTCGCACCCCGGTGGTGACGTACGGCTCGTAGAAGCGCGCGGACGAGTTGCCCATGATGCCGTCCACGAAGCCCTTGAGGCCGCCGATGCGGACCCAGTCGTCGCCGTGTCCGTGCCTGATTCCGACGGCGGCCAGCTCATCCCACTTGTCCAGCGTGGGCCGCGCGTACACTCGTGCGGTCAACTCGCCGCCTTCCTTGAGCCGCTGAAAGATGTCGAGCTGGTTGGGCCCCGTGATGTCGTGGATCGTCGTCACACCGTGACTCGCCAGGCGCCGCAGCGCGAGCCGGCTCTCCGCCAGCCGCTGCTCAAGGGGCCGCTCGGGGATCACGGAGCGCACGCGCGCGGCTGCGTCCGGGCTCAGCCGGCCGGTGGGGGAGCCGTCTACGCACTCGACCCCGTCGGCGCCGCAGGCGAGGTCGGCGAGCTCCAGAGCGCGGCCGTTGGCCAGGTACACGCCGCGGTCCCAGCGCGAGAGAAGCGCGGGAGTTGTCGCGGTGATGGAATCGATCAGGGACCGGTCCGGAACGAAGACGGGAGCAGCGGCCGACTCGCCCGCTTCCGCTCCCGAGCTGCCCGCGGCCCAAGCCTCGTAGGCGCCCCAGTCGCCGTCCACTAGCCAGCTTCCCGACGGCAGCCGCTCGCGCGCAGCGCGCACGCGCGCGATCAGTCCCGCCGCGTCCGCCACGTCCAGGAGATTGATGCCGAGCAGGAGTTGTCCCGCGCGCTCGAAGTGCGTGTGGTTGTCGATGAAGCCCGGGGCGACGAAGGCCCCGTCAAGCGAACGCACCGTGGCCCCGTCCAGGTAGGGCTCAATGTCCCCCTCGCTGCCCACCGCCAGGACGCGGTCGCCGCGTAGCGCAACGGCCTCCGCCCAGGGAGTGTCCGGCATCCCTGTCCACACGCGTGCATCGACGAGGACGAGGGTAGCTGGCTCGGAGGGAGAAGACTGGGTCCCATCCTCGACCTGGGAAGTCGCCGGGGTTGCGAAAAGTAGGCCGGGAATAATCGAACCCCAGGCAAGACGAACGCCCCAGTGGAGGATGCTGACGAATGGGCCATGCATAGCGCTTGCTCTATTCCCTGGATCGTGCCTGGAAAGTGCCGGTTACGCTGGCGGTGTCCGAGGAGACGAAGAGTGTATCCCCGCCAACCACGGTGAGGTTGAAACCACCAACCGTAACAGAGTCAGTTGCCACCGATACCGAAAGGGTGCCTGAACGCGCAAAGAAGAAAGCGCCGTCCAGCTGCAACGTGGAGGTGAAGGCTCCCAGAGGCATCGAGTCGATCAAGATGACGCCGGGCGACGGCTCGTCGGACAGCGTCAAGGAAAGCCGGTTGACGGGGGTTGTCTCGTCCTGCATGGAGAGCTCCCAGAACGCGCCAGCGAGGACCCCGAACACCGCAGGACCCTCCAGGGAGGCAGTGCGTGCGCCCGCAACCTCGAGAGAAAAAGAACCGGTGGGCCTGGGGTGGGGTCCGGTGGCATCATCGTCGCATGCCGAGACGCCAATGACCAGCGAAACCAGGACTGGAATGGAAAAGCGCATCGACCCTGCCTGTCCGGGTCCTACGCCGAGGCCCCCACCAGCGCCTCGGCCATCAACGCGACGCCTTTGGCAAGGTCATCGTCGGATGCGGCGAAAGAAAGGCGCGCGTAGCGGTCATCGCCG
>JBDLIA010000150.1 GCA_039715185.1 Gemmatimonadota bacterium | reverse complement strand
CCGTCAACGTCGTCTTGCCGTGGTCTACGTGACCTATCGTCCCCACGTTTACGTGCGGCTTCGTCCGCTCAAACTTCGCCTTGGCCATGGTTCGTTTTCTTGCCCGGTGTGCGTGTGGCTCAGCCGCCGATCTTGGCGATTATCTCTTCGGCTTTGGACTTCGGCACTTCCTCGTAGTGCGCGAACTGCATCGAGTAGACCGCCCGGCCCTGTGTAAGCGAACGCAGGCGCGTCGAGTACCCGAACATTTCCGCGAGCGGAACGCTCGCCCCTATCACCTGCGCCTCGGCCCGCTGGGTCATGCCACCGATCTTGCCGCGGCGGCTGGACAGGTCGCCCATCACGTCGCCCATGTACTCGCCCGGCGTAACGACCTCCACGTCCATGATCGGCTCGAGCAGGACCAGTCCGGCCTTGCGAGCGCCTTCCTTGAGGGCGATGGAGCCCGCGATCTTGAAGGCCATCTCGCTCGAGTCGACATCGTGGTACGAGCCGTCGATCAGCTCGACCCGCACGTCGACCATCGGGTAGCCGGCCAGCACGCCGGTCTCCATCGCCTCCTTGATGCCCTGCTCGACGGAGCCGATGTATTCCCGCGGCACCGAGCCCCCGACGATCTTGTCCTCGAAGACGAAGCCCGTCCCCGGTTGGCCCGGCTCGATGTTGATCACCACGTGGCCGTACTGGCCGCGGCCGCCGGACTGGCGTATGAACTTGCCCTCGACCTTCACGGCGGGCTTGCGGATCGTCTCCCGGTACGCGACCTGGGGGCGTCCCACGTTGGCGTCCACCTTGAACTCGCGGCGCAGCCGGTCGACGATGATCTCGAGGTGGAGCTCGCCCATCCCGCTGATGATCGTCTGACCCGTCTCCTCGTCGGTGTGGACGCGGAAGGTCGGATCCTCCTCGGCCAGCTTCTGCAGGCCGGCGCCCAGCTTGTCCTGATCGACCTTGGTCTTGGGCTCGATGGCGACGCTGATGACCGGCTCCGGAAAGCGCATGGCTTCCAGGATGATCGGGTCGCTCGCGTCGCACAGCGTGTCGCCGGTCTTCGTATCCTTCAGGCCGATGGCCGCGGCGATGTCCCCCGCGTACAACTCCTCGCGCTCCTCGCGGTGGTTCGCGTGCATCTGCAGCAGGCGACCGATGCGCTCGCGCTTGTCCTTGGTGGAGTTCTGGACGTAGGACCCCGACGCCAGCGACCCCGAATACACGCGGAAGAACGTCAGCTTCCCGACGTACGGATCCGTCGCGATCTTGAAGGCGAGGGCGGCGAAGGGCTCGTCGTCCTTCGGCTCGCGCTCGACCAGCTGCTCGTCGTGGTAAGGCGGGTGACCGGTGATGGCGCCCACGTCGATCGGCGACGGCAGATAGTCGATCACGGCGTCCAGCAGCTGCTGCACGCCCTTGTTCTTGAACGCCGATCCGCACAGGACGGGCGTTATCCCGTTGGCGAGAGTCGCGGCGCGAATGGCCCGCGCGACCTCGTCGTCGCTCAGCTCGGTGCCCTCCAGGTACTTCTCCATCAACTCGTCGTCGAACTCGACGGCGGCTTCGATGAGTTCGTCGCGGAGTTCAACGACCTTCGCCTGGAGCGAGTTCGGCACCGGTCCCTCTTCCCACTTGGCGCCCAGCGACTCCTCGTCGTACACGACCTCGATCTGACGTACGATGTCGATCAAGCCGGTGAACAACTCACCTTCGCCCAGGGGAATCTGGATCGGAAACGCACGCGCGCCGAGCCGGTCGCGGATCATTTCCACGACGTTCATGAAGTCGGCGCCTATCCGGTCCATCTTGTTGACGAACGCGATACGCGGCACTTCGTAGCGGTCCGCCTGGCGCCACACGGTTTCCGACTGAGGCTCCACGCCACCCACCGCGCAGAACACGGCCACCGCGCCGTCGAGGACCCGCAGGCTGCGCTCCACCTCCACGGTGAAGTCCACGTGGCCCGGGGTGTCGATGATGTTGATGCGGTAGTCTTCGTCCGACCGCTTCCAGAACGCCGTCGTTGCGGCGGACGTGATGGTGATCCCGCGCTCCTGCTCCTGCTCCATCCAGTCCATGGTCGCCGCGCCTTCATGCACCTCGCCCATCCGGTGCACGCGACCCGTGTAATACAGGATGCGCTCCGTAGTCGTCGTCTTACCGGCATCGATGTGCGCCATGATGCCGATATTCCGGAGCTTCTCGAGCGGGGTGATCCTCGCCATCGTCTCTAGCTATTCCGTCGCGCGCGCGTGTGGCGCTGCTACCAGCGGTAGTGCGCGAAGGCCTTGTTGGCCTCCGCCATCCGGTGCGTATCGTCCTTCTTCTTGATGGTGCTTCCCTCGTTGCGGCTCGCGGACAGGATCTCCGCCGCCAGCTTGTCCACCATCGTGCGCTCGCCGCGCTGCCGCGCGAATCCGATCATCCACTTGATCGCGAGCGCTTGCCGCCGCTCCTGCCGTACCTCGATCGGCACCTGGTACGTAGCGCCACCTACCCTGCGGCTCTTCACCTCCAGGGTGGGCTTGGCGTTTGAAATCGCCTGGCGAAACACGTTGATCGCGGGCTGGCCGCTCTTCTCTTCGACCACCTTCATGGCGTCGTAGAAGATCTTCTCGGAGAGCGACTTCTTCCCGGCCACCATCAGGTCGTTGATGAACTTGGTGACGAGCGTCGACTCGTAGATCGGATCGGCGGGCACCTTGCGGACCACCGCCTGGTTGCGTCGGCTCATCTCTTACCTCGGCCTCTTGGCGCCGTACTTCGATCGCCCCTGACGTCGTTCGGCAACGCCGCTCGCGTCCAGGGTGCCCCGGATGATGTGGTAGCGCACTCCCGGCAGGTCCTTCACCCGGCCGCCGCGGATCATGACGATCGAGTGCTCCTGCAGGTTGTGCCCCTCGCCAGGGATGTAGGCCGTGACCTCGTAGCCGTTGGTCAGCCGCACGCGGGCGACCTTGCGGAGCGCCGAGTTGGGCTTCTTGGGCGTGGTCGTGTACACGCGCGTGCACACCCCCCGCTTCTGGGGGTTCCCCTGAAGCGCCGGCGCCTTGTCCTTCTTAGCTACCTTCTTGCGTCCCTTACGGACGAGCTGACTAATCGTCGGCATCCTGATCTTGGCTGCGGGATCTACCACGTGGCCCGGCTTCCAGCCACCCGTCTCCACGAGCAGGCCGGAAAAAAGCGGGGGCGCATCCCGTGCCCCCGTCGCTCGAGGCCCGCGCCCGATGGACGGACGCCGGCCCCAAAAACCGGACAGACCGGGAAACTTATCCGTGGCTTTTCATACTGTCAAGCCATGAAACTCGGGCGATTTCGGGGATCGGGCCTGCCTGCCCCGGGCCCATGCGCGAAGTGCCTGAAAGGCCACCGCGGGCGCCTCTCCAGGACGGGGGGTGTGGATGATTTTCTTGCCCGGCGCTGAGCCGTGGCTACCAGTGGGCCCGGCCGAGCGCGGACGGGAATTCGACCCGTTGAGGTAGGAAGGGGCTCAGCGTGCTGCGCGCTGCCGGGCTCGAGCGGGGCCGCGGGATGCGGCCCGGCGAGGCGGCCTTCTGCCGTGTGAGTTGGCTGGGTCGGCGTCGGCGCGATCTGGTGGGAGGCGTTCCCGGGGAGACGTTGGTGGGGAGCCCATGCCGTGCCGTGCCCGGGGACGCGGGGACGGGTGTGTGCGTTTCCGCAGAAACGTCTGGTTCGGTCGATGCGCCCGGGGCGCCCGGACGGCGATGGAGACGTTTCCGCGGAAACGTCCCAAGCAGCTATCGGGTGGGGCGAGTTCGTGCCAACAGGCCCACCCGGGGCACCCGGGGCACCCGGCCCACCATGCCCAACCGTCCCAACCGTCCCAACCGTCCGAACCGGGCCACCATGCGCGCCGGGGACAAAGTCGTCCCAACCAGCCATTGACCTTCGATTCGACGCCGCGCCTGGTGCCGGCCCCATGCCGGCCGCTATCCCGCCATGCGCGCCGGGGACAAAGTCGTCCCAAGCAGCCATTGACAGGATCTGGGGCTCGCTGATGGCGAGGTCCGGGCCTGGTCCCGTCCGTCGCCGTACGCCGGCTCACGAGCGCGCCTGACGCACGCCGCGCACCCGGCGCAGGGCCGACCTCTATGCACCCCCCTCCACGCACGCTCACGGCCACCTCAGAGCCTCGCCCGTGGGCCCCGTATATTGGTACATGAGGTTGCGGTGCTATGACTTAGGG
>JBDLIA010000149.1 GCA_039715185.1 Gemmatimonadota bacterium | reverse complement strand
CGGGTCTCGGGCGATGTCGAGCCGGCATCCGAACCTCGTCCGGAGGTCGCGATGGCACAGGCCCAACTCGAGCTCGATGCGTAGGGCGGGCGGGCCCGGGACGATTCAGGGAGCAATCAGCCCCTCCAAGCGGTCTCGGTAGCGGCGGCTGAGCCTCAGCTCCTCGCCGTCGCGCATGCGGATGAGCCAGTCCCCGTGTGACCACGGCTCGAAGGCGCGCACCGCCTCCAGGTTGACGATCGTGGAGCGGTGCACGCGCACGAACCGGTCTGGGTCCAGCCGCCTCTCCAGCGCACTCAGGGTCCCACGGACCAGGTGCGTGCGCCCGCCCGCGTGCAGCTCTGCGTAGTTGTCGGCGGCGCCGATCCAGTCCACGTCGTCGGCCGCGACCAGTAGCATCTTCTGCCCCACCCGCACCAGGAAGCGGCTGAGCGGGCGGCGTACCGGCAGATCGGCGCGCGGCGTCCCGGTGGACTCCCCCGCGCCGGCCAGCGCGTCCAGCGCCCGGCCGATCGCCTCGCGCAGCCGCTCGGGATCGGCGGGCTTGACCAGGTAGTCCAGCGCCCGCACCTCGAACGCGCGGATGGCGAACTCGTCGAAGGCGGTCACGAAGACCACCCGCGGGGGCTCGGTGTCGAGCGCCTCCAGCACCTCGAATCCGTCCAGCTCCGGCATCTGGATGTCCAAGAGCACGATGTCTGGCCGCAGGCGCTCGATCTCGCGGACCGCGCCGAGGCCGTCACCGGCCTCCCCCACGACCGCTACGCGCTCGTCGGTCTCCAGGAGGTCGCGCAGGCGCCGCCGCGCGGGCGGCTCGTCGTCCACGACCAGAACGGTCGGCACGCCGCGCGCCGCCCCGGCGTCTTCGTTCGGGCCGCTCACCGTGCTCCGTTGCGCCTCAGAGGCAACTCGACCGAGGCCACCGTGCCGCCGCCCGCGCGCGGTTCCAGCCGCAGCGTCGCCGCGTCGCCGTACAGGTGCGCCAGCCGCTCGCGCGTCGCCGACAGGCCGATGCCGGACCGCATGGCGCCCTCCGGCTCGCGCACGCCGACGCCGTCGTCTGCCACCTCCAGGCGCAGCCGGTCGCCCACGGCCGAAATCCCCACGCGGACCGCGCCGCCGCCGGCGCGCGGACCGATCCCGTGCCCGACCGCGTTCTCCACCAGGGGCTGGAGCACGAACGGCGGCAGCAGCGCCTCCTCGAGTCCCTCGCCGACGGCGATGGTGGCGTCGAGGCGGTCGCCGAAGCGTTCGCGCATGATGTCCAGGTAGGTGTCCAGGGTGGCCACCTCTTCGGAGACGGTGGTCTCGGCGCCCGGCTCGGCCGCCAGCGCCCGCCGCAGCAACCGACTCAGGCCGCCCAGCATGCGGTCGGCCGCCGCCGGGTCCCGGTACACGCTCGCCGAGATCGTGTTGATCGTGTTGAACAGAAAGTGCGGGTGGAGCCGCGCCCTGAGCGCCGAAAGCTGGGCCTCGCCCAACTCCGACTGGAGCCTGGCAGCGTGCAGCTCGCGGTCGCGCAGCTCCCTGTAGTGCAGGAAGGCGTGCACCGCCAGCGCCAGAACCGCGTACCCGAAGACGTCACCGGCGAACTCCATCGGGAAGCGTACGGACAGCGAGCCGTAGTCGAAATCCATGCCGAAGAGCGGGTACGCCAGCTCCCGACTGATCGCGTTGAAGGACGTGTGCAGGGCCGAGTAGACGACGACCCCGGCGCCGTGCAGCGGGATCCGGCCGCGCAGCTCTCCCCGGCGCAGCGCGAAGCGCACGCACAGGGGGTAGATCAGCGCCAGGAACAGCACGAACGCGCCCAACCCGCCCGTCAGCTCGTTGATGAGATCGGGCAGGGGACTGACGTCCGATCTGAATGCCAGCTTTTCCAGGTACTTGTAGGAGAAACGCAGGCCGCTTTCGAGAAGGATTACGACCGCCGCCACGGCGATGACGATCCGCGGCGGACGGATGGGCAACCCGCGGGTGGGGGGGCGATCGGCTTCCATGTCGAAATCGTAGGGCGGGTCGCCCGACGAGTACAGCGCCGCGCTCCCCGCTCGCCCCCGCATAGTCCCGGCCGTCCCCCGGCGATGGACCGCGGGCTGGCCCGGCGTCAATGTTTCCTCGCGCCGACGGTGGTGCCCGGCCCGCGCCGGGCTCTGCTCGCCGTCCGAACTCCGAGCACAGGGATCCGCCCACATGAAAGCTGCTTCGCTCAGGCACGTGGCCGCCGTCCTCTGCCTGCCGCTCGCGGCCGGCTGCGGCGCCGCCTCGGCCTCCGTCCACGCGTCCGCGCCGCCGTCCGACTGGCCGGCCTACGGCGGCGACGCCGGGGGACGGCGCTACTCGCCGCTGACGCTGATCGACACGACAAACGTGGGCGAGCTGGAGGTCGCCTGGACCTTCCGCACCGGGGAGCTCGGGCAGAACGCTCGCGACGGCGGCGACCTGACCTTCGAGGCCACGCCCATCCACTTCGAGGGCGCGCTCTACCTGCCCACCGCGTTCGGCGCCGTGTTCTCGCTGGACCCCGTGACGGGCGCGGAGCGGTGGCGTCACGACTCGGGCGTGCCGCGCGACCGCGGCTACTCGGAGGTCACGTCCCGCGGCGTCTCGGCGTGGCGCGACCCGCGCGCCGACCCCCTCGTGGCGTGCGCAGCGCGCATCTTCTACGGGACCATAGACGCGCGCCTCATCGCGCTGGATGCGGGCACCGGAGAGCGCTGCGAGGCGTTCGGGGACCGGGGCGTGGTGGACCTGTTCCCTCTGACCGACGTCCCGGCCGACGAGCGCGGCAACTACCAGGTGACGTCGGCGCCCGCGGTGGTGGACGGCGTGGTGGTGGTGGGCCCGTCCATGGGCGACAACTGGCGCGCCGACACCGGCGACGGATCGGTGCGCGGGTTCGACGCGCGCACGGGCGAGCTGCTGTGGGGTTGGGAGCCGATCGCGCGGGTGTCCCCGGACGGGGGCCACACCGGCGCGGCGAACGCCTGGTCCACCATCAGCGCGGACCCGAAGCGGGGCCTGGTGTTCGTGCCCACGGGGAGCGCTAGCCCGGACTTCTTCGGCGGGCTGCGCCGCGGCTCCAACGAGTGGGCGAACTCGGTCGTGGCGCTGCGGGCGCGCACCGGCGAGATCGTCTGGGGCTTCCAGACCGTGCACCACGACCTCTTCGACTACGACGTGGCGCCGCAGCCGCTGCTGGCCGACATCCCGGCCGGGGAGCACCGCGGACGTTCGGTGGTCGTGCAGGCGTCCAAGACGGGCTTCCTGTTCGTCCTCGACCGGGACACGGGCAGGCCGGTGTTCGGCGTCGAGGAGCGAGACGTGCCCGCGTCGAGCGTCGCGGGCGAACGCGCCGCGTCCACCCAGCCGGTGCCCCTTCTGCCGGCGCCCCTGATCGACGACGCCGGGGTGGACCCCCGGAACCCGTGGGGTCCAACGGAGGAGATCCGGCGGGTCTGCCGCGAGATGGCGGAAGGCGCCATCTACGACGGCGCCTTCACCCCGCCCGCGCTGGAAATCACCGTCCAGTTTCCGGGCAACGGCGCCGGGACCAACTGGGGCAGCACGGCGTTCCATCCGGGACGCGGACTGCTCGTCGTACCCACGCTGCGCTACGCCACCCTGGTGCGCCTGATCCCGGCGGACAGCGTGACCCCGGCGCGCGCGCGCAACGCCCAAGCCGGCCGCCCGTTCGAGATCGCCCGCCAGGAGGGGGCCATGTACGGCATGATGCGCCGGTCCTGGATCGCCCCGGGCGCCACGCCGTGCACGCCGCCGCCGTGGGGCGTGGTGACCGCGGTCGACCTGAGCACCGGCCTGGTCGCCTGGGAGCGCCCGTTCGGGTCGATCGAGGGGTTGTCGGAGGACACGGGGGCGCCGCTGATCGGCGGCCCGATCGTGACCGCCGGCGGGCTCGTCTTCATGGGCGCCTCGGTGGACGGACGTATCCGCGCGCTGAGCCTGGGGTCGGGCGAGGAGCTGTGGCGCGCGCCGCTTCCGGCCGCCGGCATCGCTACGCCCATGACCTACCGGGGAGAGGACGGGCGCCAGTACGTGGTCATAGCCGCTGGTGGGCACGGCAAGGTGGGCCTGCCGAGTGGGGACTACGTGGTGGCCTTCGCGCTTCCCGGCGGGCCTGCGGGAGAGTGAGCGGCCTCGCTCAGAGCCCGAGCGAGGCGCGGATCAGGGGGTCTATGCGAT
>JBDLIA010000148.1 GCA_039715185.1 Gemmatimonadota bacterium | reverse complement strand
CACCCCGGGGAAGTTGCGATCTACGAAAAGCGTCGTAGATTAGCAGCATGAGTCCGGCTAGACCCACCGAATCCGAGCTCGAGATTCTCCAGGTGCTCTGGAGACGCGGGCCCTCGACCGTCCGCGAGGTCCTCGACGACCTGGCCGATGAGCGCGAGCGCGTCTACACGACCGTGCTCAAGCTGCTGCAGATCATGCACGAAAAGGGACTCGTAGCGCGCGATGAAGGCGGCCGGACGCATGTGTACGAGGCGACGGTGAACAGGGAGTCCACCGAGCGGGCGCTCCTCGCGGACCTGGCCGATCGAGCGTTTGACGGGTCCGCGGCCCGGCTGGTGATGCGGGCCCTTTCCGCGCGCCGCGCCTCGGATGCCGAGTTGGAGGAAGTGCGTCGCCTGCTGGACGAACTCGGGGAGGGACGAGCGTGAGCGCCGAGTTCCTGGCGTCGGCGTTGGCCCATTCGCTCTGGCAGGGCGCGGCCATCGCCGGTCTGGCGGCGGCCATTCTGGCACTGCCTTCGTGGGGCCCTTCACGACGTGCCCGCGCGCTGATGACCGCTCTGATCGGCGTCCCGATGGTTACGCTGGGAACGGGGGCCTTGATCGGTGGGGCCGGTGTGTTCGGACCGGTGCCCGGCCCGGCGTCCGGGCCAGGCAAGGGTTCGGGATTGGCGAAGGCTCTGGAGACGGGCGTGGCCGCCCTCGACGCAGGTACCGTCGAAATCGCCGGGTGGGTCGTCGCCGTGTGGGCCGCTGGGGCCGCGTTGCTCGGCGCCAGGCTCCTGGCAGGACTCTACGGGGCTCGCAGACTCGGCGCCGATGCGGAGCGGCCGGCCGCACATGTGCGGGTGGCGGTGGAACGCGCGGCAGACCTGCTGCGGCTGCGTCGGCCGCCCGAGATCTTGCAGACGGACCGCATCGACTCACCGGCCGCGCTGGGTGGTCGCCGGCCACGCGTGCTCGTGCCGCGCGGCATTGAGGATCGACTATCGCGGCGTGACGTGCAGGTCCTGATGGCCCACGAGGTCGCGCACCTGGCCCGGGGAGACTGGAAGGCCGGCATCGCGCAGGCGGCCGTCGAGGCGCTGTTCTGGTTTCACCCAGGCGTGTGGTGGCTGTCGGCTCGCCTGCGCCGGGAGCGGGAGTTCGCGTGCGACGATCTGGCGGCTCGCGTGGCCGGTGGCTCACTGCACATGGCGCGGGCCCTGGAGCGACTGGAGAGCCTCCGCGCGCGGCCCATCCCGGTGCCGGCGATGCCCGTTGCCCGCGGTCCTTTGCTGGCCCGCGTGCGCCGGCTCGTGGATTCGGGACCCCCCCGGGACCGGCGCGGGTTGGGCGGCCCTGTCGCAGCCGGGCGCGTCGCGCTGGGGCTCGCAGGAGCAGCGCTCGCGGCGTGGGCGACCGTTGTCGCTGTCCCCGTAGCGGCAGCGGCCGCGAGCGGTGTGCTGAGCACCGTGCGCGCCGTCGACGACGCCGGCACGTTCACCATCACGTTCCGAGACGGCCGTGCCGTGGGCGGCTCGCTGGATGGCCTCGCCATTGGACCTGAGCGACTTCGGCAGACGCCGGACTCGCTGTACTTCCTGGCGCCGGATGGTTCGACCTCGTTCGGCGTGCGCGTTCGGCCCGACGGCGGGATATCGTGGAACAACCGTTCCGCCGCGACCGCTCCGGAATCCTGACCCCTCCATAACCATCAATCGACCACCGACCATGATCAGATCTCGCGTCAATCTACGAAGCTGTTCGTATACCATTGTCCTCGTGACCTCGGCGATGGTCTATCAAGGATTCTGGCCCACAGACCTTCCGGCTCAGGCGGCAGACACGCAGGCGGTGCCCGCCGCGGCACGGCCGAGCCTGGAGGCCGCTTCGGCCGTGCGTCGAATCGGCCCGCTCGGCCCACCCGAGATCTGGCCCGGCTTCCGACCAGACACGCTTGCGGTGGTGCTCTCGACCCCCGAGGTGGGATGGCTGCTCTCGGGATGGCTCGACTTCGCCCCGGACGGTTTCTCCCCGGTGCCGTTGCGTCCGTTCCTCGCCTGGAGGCCCTACCGGCAAGGCGCGCCCGAGGACCAGAATACCATCTCCCTGGAGGGGCACCCGTGGATCTTCTACCGCGCGAGCGGGAGCCGCGCCGTGGACCTCGGCAATCTCGTGCATGAAGCTTTCCATCTCTTCGAGCGCGAGTTGCGGCCCGCCGGCGACTATCCACCCGGTGAGAATTCATTCCGGGTGGTCTCGTACCCGGAGTTCAGCGCTGAGAACGAGGCCGGGCTGGCTCTGGAAGGCCGCCTGCTGGCCGCGGCACTCGACGCGCTGCCGGATACCGCCGGAGCGGCGGCGCTCACGCGGTCTTTCGTCGCGGTGCGCGAGGCTCGCCACCGACTCATGGCGCCGGACGATGCGCTGTTCGAGATCCGCACCGAGCTCAACGAGGGGGTGGCCCAGTACGCGTACGTCCGCGCCCTCGAGCTGGTGGCGGACGATCCCGGAATACCGTGGGCGGACGAGGCCCGACTGGAGGCACACGCACAGCGGAATGAGCTGCGCGATCTAATCGCTCGGCGCCGTCAATCGGCCCGCCTGCGCTTCTATCTCACCGGGCTCGGCCAGGCGCTTCTGCTCGACGCCCTGGCCGGGCCGTCGTGGAAGCTGGCGGTGATGGAGCGGGGCGCCTCGCTCCCGGACCTCTTGGCCGAGGCGTCCGGCTACCGAGTCCTCGAAGAGCAGCTGGTCGAGGGCGCCGAAAGGGAGTACGGCGACCGCCTGGATTCGCTGGCCAGCGCCGCCGTGGAAAGGCTCCAGGCTGAGCGAATGAGCACAGCGGCCGAGGCAATGACCGCGCCGGGCGCCCGGATCGAGGTGGACGTGAGCGCATTGCCCGGAGGCGACGTCGGCTTCTGCGGCCTGGACCCGCAGAACCTGCTGCAGACCGGGGACGGGAGGCTCCTGCACGCGCGCTGGTTTCGGGCCTGCGCGCCCGGGTTCGACGCAGAGTTCAATACGCCCGTTCTGCATGACCGGGAGGCCGGCACCCTGGAGCTCGTGGCGGCCCCGGAGGCGTCCCTCGAGGTTCTGGTCGATGGCCGGCCATTGTCCGGTCCCGACTCCGCCCCGGCGCGCGGCGAGTTACGGATTCGCGGATCGGGGGTCACTCTGGAGGCCGACGGAGCGGAGGTCCGCTGGGTGGGAGGGGCACTCCAGATCGTGGTGCACGTGGCAGGCTAGGCGCGCACCCGATACGCACGGCGGCGGTTGCGGGCCCGCGGCCAAGGCACCACTGGGAACCTCGCCCGGGGGGCGACGGGTTTGTCGATTTTCCGTTCGCCGCCAACAGCAGGTTTGAAATGCACAGGTCGAGCAGCCTCATCGGGCTCGCCGCGACGGCAGTACTGGCCATATCCGCGTGCGACGACGAATCCATCACGCCCCCCGTGGAGACCGGCCCGCTCGAGGTGAGCGTCGTCGGAGCCGGAGTCGATGCCCTGATCAGCGCCGAGATCACGGTGGGGGACGCGCGCACCGAGATGACGTCGGAACCCGGGCGACTGAGCGCCAGCATACCCGGTATCGAGCCCGGCTCGATCGAGCTGCGGTTCGACTTCCTGAAGGAACGTGCGGACATCGGCGAAGGCCAGGTGCACACGCGCTTCGCCGACGCCACGGTCGCCGTCTCGGACTTCGCGGGCGAGCCGATCGTCCTGGACTTCGATGAGCTGGGGCTCGTCCATCGGGTCTCGCTGGCGATACCCGGCGCGACGGCGTTTTTCATTGACGACCCGTGCGTGGCGATGACACGGCTGGATACGGACTTCACGACGGTCGATACCGACCGGGCTATCTACGAGGGTGCCTTCGAGCGGGTGCTGTCGTTCGTGTTCAACGTCGACGAGAACTACGATGGCGGAGACGTGCTCGCGAACGCCGAGGGCAAGGCCGACTTCGAGGCTGCCTGCCTGGGCGGAGCGTGGGATTCGGCGGACACGCTGATATGCGTGGACATCGGCGCCACGCTGGGCTGCATGCACTACGTGTTCGGCGAGCCTCTCGGCGCCTGAGGCCTTGCGGCCCGGCTCGCCCCCGGGCCGCGCCTACTCCTCGATCGCGCCGCCGATCGAGCGCAGGTGCTGCCGGAAGCTGTAGCCGGGCTCCGCGCTTCTCCGCTCGATGTAGTCAGCGAAGCGAAGCTGGTCCTTCAGCGTCTCGCCGGCCTCGATCGCGGCCGCCTGACGTCGCTCTGTTTCCATTATCGCGGGCGCCGCCTCGATCAGCCGCCCGGCCTCCGCGAGCGGAGCGAACAGCACGCCGTCGTCATCGGCGAACACGGCATCCTGGCGCGTCGCCACCGTGTCTCCGAAGCGCGCGGCCGTCAGCGCGTCGGCCTCGCGCGGATCGAGCCGGCGTGGGCCGGATGGACAGC
>JBDLIA010000147.1 GCA_039715185.1 Gemmatimonadota bacterium | reverse complement strand
CGCCGACCGCGCGTTCGCGGCCGACGTGGCCGAAGGTGGCGCGGACGCGTGGGTCTCGTGGTTCCACCCCGACGGCGCGATGATCCAGCCCGGGGTCGGCGAGATCGCCGGCCGCGACGCGATCCGCGAGTTCATGGCGGGGCTGGACGAACCGGGCGTGTCGCTGACCTGGGAACCGCTCCGCGCGGACATCGCGGCGTCGGGCGAATTGGGTTGGACGACCGGCACGTATGTGAGCAGGAGCGGCCCGGAGGAGGAAGGGTCGGCAACGGTGGAAGGCCGCTACGTCAGCATCTGGCGCCTCCACGAGGGCACCTGGAAGGTGGTGATGGACCTCGGCAATCCCGGCGAGCCGCAGATCAGGATTCTCACGGCTTCCAGATCAGGTAGGTGAAGAGCCCCGTCGCGCACAGCTCTCCGCCCTGACTCACGTCCACGCTCGACACCGCCACGGTGCGGCCGCGCTTCACCATGGTCGCGACAGCCTCCACGTCCCCCAGCCCCGCGCGCGCCGGGCGCAGGAAATTCAGCTTGAACTCGATGCTGGTCATGGCGTGGCCGTCGGTCAGCGTGGGCAGGATCAGGTAGACCGCGGCGGTGTCGGCCAGCGTGCTCAGCACGCCTCCGTGGACCACGTCTTCCACCTGCAGAAAACGATCGGCCGTGGGAGCACTAACGGTCGCGCGCTCGTCGTCGCGCTCGCCGAACTGGAAGTCGAAAAAAGCCGCGACGGGCATCGACTGGAGGCGTTCCAGCGCCCGCTGCGCGGCTCGGTCCATGGGATCCTATCCTTCGAGTCTGATGGTCACCGTCGTCGGCGAGGACCGGAGGCAGAGCGACGCCAGCGCCAGCGCCACGCGCCCACCTCCCGGCACGTCCCTTCGAAAGTCGACGGGGCAGGAGCCCGAAACTACCACGTGGGCGTCCTTCGCGACGCGGATCGCGAGGCCCACCGTGCCGGCATCGGACGGCGCCGCGTCGCGGGGGCCGGGCCGCTCGGCGTCGTCCGGCGCCATCGTGAACAGCGCCACGTCCGGCGCAGGCAGGGACTCGACCACCTCGGCGCGGACCACCGCGATGGCCGTGGCTCGCGAGCCGCCCTGAGCGACGACGCCGGCCGGCAGCGTGACAAGCAAAGCCATCAGGAACGCGCTCGAGCGCGCGCCTCCGGCCCACTCCGGGGAGAGCAGGGCGAACAACGGGGCACCTCGTGGCTACCGAAAGCTGCGCCAGGCGTATACTTAATTTCGGCCCATCCTCCTGCCGGCGCCAGCAATTCCACTTGGCCGCCCCGTGCGCCGTGCGTACACTCGGGCCATGTCCCTGCCCCGAATTTCGATCAATCATCCCGACTGGCTCGCGCAGCGCGTCGACTGGACGCTGCGTTTGCGCGACGGCGAAGACCGCATGCGCTGGGTGGTGGACCTCGTGCACGAGCAGGTACGCCAGGGCACGGGCGGGCCGTTCGCCGCGGCCATTTTCGAGCGCGACTCGGGGCTGCTCGTGGGCGTCGGCCTGAACCGCGTCGTGCCCGAGCACAACAGCTGCCTGCACGCGGAGGTCATGGCGATCATGACCGCCCAGGCGCGCCTGCGTAGCTACTCGCTGGGGCTGGAGGGCATGCCCGAGCACGAGTTGGTCACGTCCTGCGACCCCTGCGCGATGTGCGTGGGCGCGGCGTTCTGGAGCGGCGTCCAGCGCCTGGTGGCCGGCGCCGACCGGAACGATGCCATGGCCCTCGGCTTCGACGAAGGTCCGGTATTTCCAGAAACCTACGCCTACCTGGAGGAGCGCGGCGTGGAGGTCGTGCGCGGCGTGTGCCGGATCGACGCGGCTGCAGCGCTGGAAGCGTACGTGCAGCGCGGCGGCGAGATCTACAACGCGTGAGCGCCGTGCGCCCCACTCTGTCCTCGGACGCGCTCGCCGGCGCGCTGGCCCGCCTGGACACCGCCGACGCCCGCCTCGCAGACCGCTACCCGGGGGAGCCCGGGCGACGCCAGCCGGTCCACACGGTGTACGGCGGCGGCCACCTGTTCCGGGCCGCGACCGCCGAGCGGCTGGGCGACCTGGCCCGCCGTTCGCTGGACGAGTTCGCGCCGGATCCCGCCGCACTAGCCCAGGCGACCGGCATGGTGGATGATCCCCCGGGCCTGGTCGATGCGGTCCACGCGCGCGTGCGGGAGAAGCTCGAGACCGAGCCGGTCGAGGACTTCCGCATCGACTTCGAGGACGGCTACGGCCACCGCGCCGACGCTGAGGAGGACGGCCACGTGGTCGAGGCCGCGGCGGAGGTCGCAGAGGGACTGGCGTCGGACTCGCTGCCGCCCTTCCTGGGCCTGCGCGTCAAGCCGCTCTCGCCCGAGCTGCGCGCGCGCTCCGTCCGCACGCTCGACCTGTTCGTCACCGCGCTCGTCGAGCGCAGCGGCGGCGAGCTGCCGGACAACTGGGTGTTCACGCTGCCGAAGATCACCGACCCGGCGCAGCCCGCCGCCTTCGCCGAGCTGCTGGGGCGGCTCGAGGAGGCGCACGGCCTGGACGCCGGCTCGCTCCGCTTCGAGCTGATGGTGGAGACCCCGCGGTCGATCTTCGCCGCCGACGGCTCGGTCGCGCTGCCCGCTCTGGTGGAGGCGGGCGCGGGCCGCGTCACGGCGGCGCACTTCGGCACCTACGACTACACCGCGCTGCTGGGCATCACCGCCTCCGAGCAGCGCATGCGCCACCCCGCGTGCGACTTCGCGCGCGACGTCATGAAGGTGGCGCTCGCGGGCACGGAGGTGTGGATCTCCGACGGCTCCACCGCGGTGCTGCCGGTGCCGCCGCACCGCGCCGCAGAGGGCGCCGAGCTCGGCCCCGCGCAGCGGGCCGAGAATCGCGCCGCGGTCCACGCCGCGTGGCGCATGCACTTCGACGACGTGACCGACTCATTGGTGCGCGGGCTCTACCAGGGCTGGGACTTGCACCCGGCGCAGCTCGTCACGCGCTACGCCGCGGTGTACGGCTTCTTCCTGGGCGCGCTGGACGCAGCCGCCGACCGCCTCGCCAACTTCCTCGAGCGCGCCGCCCAGGCGACGCTGCTGGGCAACGTCTTCGACGACGCCGCCACCGGCCAGGGGCTGCTCAACTTCTTCCTGCGCGCGGTCAACAGCGGGGCGGTGTCGGAAGACGAGGCGCTGGCGCGCACGGGCCTCACGCAGGAAGAGCTGGCGACGCGGTCGTTCGTGGAGATCCTGAAGCGGCGGGGCGGCTAGGGCCCTCCGCCCTCCGCCCACCTCCGCAGCACGTCCCTCTCCTCGGCGCTCATGTGCGTCGCGTTTCCAGGCGGCATCGTTTCGGTCGCCACCGCGCGCTCGCGGATGCGCTCCATCATCACCCGGATCTGATCCTCGGTGTCGAACGCGACGCCGGCCGGCGGCACGCCGAAGTCGCGGATCGCGGGGGACAGCGAGTGGCACGGCGTGCAGCGCTTGTCGATCACCGCGCGCGCCTGCTCGAAGGTGACCGGCCCGGCGTCGGCGAACCCCTGCCCGTCCCCCCGCGCGCCGCCCGGCATGGCGCCGAGCGCGTACAAAGCGCCCAGCGTGGCCACGATCGAGGTCGCGACAGCGGCGCCCCAGCGCGGCTCGTGCCAGCGGATGTTCATGGAGTGCCGGACCGCCGCCCCGCCGGCCACGAGCACCGCCAGCACGACCCAGTTGGCGGTGTGCGCGTACAGGCTCGGGAAGTGGGCGCTGAGCATCAGCGCGATGACCGGGAAGGTCATGTAGTTGTTGTGCACCGAGCGCTTCTTGGCGGCCAGCGACAGCGCCGGGTCCGGCTGCCCGCCCTCCTCCACCGAGCGCACCAGCGAGCGCTGCGAGGGCATGATGGTGGTGGCCACGTTGGCCGCCATGAGCGTGCCCATGACGGCGCCCAGCTGCAGGAACGCGGCGCGCCCGCTGAAGATCTGCGTGAGCGCGTAGCCCACGCCGGCGACCAGCACCAGCGACAGCGCGGACGCGGCGGTGGGCGTGCGGCCGATGGGGGAGCGCCAGAGCGCCTCGTACAGGAGCCAGGAGCCGAGCAGGATGCCCACGCTCGTGGCGACGGCCGCGCCGCCCGACATGGTCGCGCCGGGACCGAGCAGCATCGCCCGCCCCTCCAGGTAATAGACCACGACCAGGAGGGAGGCGCCGCTCAGCCACGTGGTGTACGCCTGCCACTTGAACCAGTGCAGCGGCTTGGGGAGCTCGTCCAGGCGAAGCCTCTTCTCCACGTAGTAGAAGCCCCCGCTGTGCAGCAGCCACGCGTCGCCCTGCGCGTTGTCGGGGTCCTTCGAGGGGCGCAGCGAGCGGTCCAGCCAGTTGTACAGCAGCGAGTTGCCGATCCACATGATGGCGGCGATCACGTGGATCCAGCGCAGCGTCAGGTCGAGCAGCTCGCGCACGC
>JBDLIA010000146.1 GCA_039715185.1 Gemmatimonadota bacterium | reverse complement strand
TCGTAGTTCATCTGGAGTTGCATCCAGAGCCGAGGAGTCGAGCCGAAGACCTTGCTGAGGCGGACGGCCATTTCCGGGGAGACGCCCGCCTTCCCGTTCACCAGGGCGGAGAGCGCCTGGCGACTCACGCCGAGGGCCTTTGCCCCGTCAGTGACGCTCAGGCCCAGCGGCGCCAGACAGGCCAGACGGACCTGCTCTCCCGGGTGCGGAGGATCGTACATGGGCATTAGCCAGATCCGGGTCTAGTGATAGTCGACCAAGTCGACGCTCTCGGGCTCTTCCTCGAAACGGAAGGTCACGCGCCAGTTGCCGGTGACCTTGACCGCCCAATGGCCCCTCAAGCTGCCCTTGAGGCGGTGCAGACCGTACCCGGGGAGGTCCAGTTCCCGCGTCCAATGTCAACCGTCACGTGTCACTTGTCAAGCGTCGACTCTGCCCTTCTGCTGGCGCATTCGGTGGCCGCGGCGACCGTGCCCCACCGTCGGCCGATCGCCGGGGCACCTCCATGCGGAGAGTGGTCGAAATCCGCAATTCGCAACTAGTTCGAATTTCGAACGAGTTACTCATCGAGTTCGAGGGAGCCTCAAGCCCCCCGCGCGACGACGTTGCCGTGCCCCGCCGCCCTCGCCTATCATCCCGTCGGGATCCGCACCGACCCGCCGGATCCTCCCCGGCCACGCGCGCCGCGGCCCAAACCAACATCGAACGGAGACGCCGGATGCCCCGCGCTGCCCTGGACGATCTTCTTCACGAGACCCGACGCTTTACTCCGCCCGCCGACTTCGCGCGGGATGCGCACGTGTCCGACCAAGCGATCTACGAGCGCGCCGAGGCCGACCCCGAGGCGTATTGGGCCGACTGGGCGAAGGAGCTGGACTGGTTCGAGCCGTGGCACACGGTGCTCGAGTGGACGCCGCCGCACGCACGCTGGTTCGACGGCGGCAAGCTGAACGTGGCGCACAACTGCCTGGACCGGCACCTGGACGGCCCGCGCCGCGACAAGCCCGCGCTGATCTGGGAGGGCGAGCCCGGCGACACGCGCACCTACACCTACGCCGAGCTGCACGCCGAGGTGGGCCGCTTCGGCAACGGGCTCAAGGGGCTCGGCGTGGGGAAGGGGGACCGCGTCGCGATCTACCTGCCGATGATCCCCGAGGCCGCCATCGCCATGCTCGCGTGCGCGCGCATCGGCGCCATCCACTCGGTCGTCTTCGGCGGCTTCAGCGCGGAGAGCCTGCGCGACCGGATCATCGACGCCGAAGCGAAGTGCGTGATCACCGCCGACGGCGGCTACCGGAGGGGCGGCGTGGTGCCGCTCAAGGCGGCGTCGGACAAGGCGTGCGAAGGGACTACGTCGGTCGAGCACGTCGTCGTGGTGAAGCGCGGCGTGGACACGCCGATGGCCATGGTGGAGGGCCGCGACGTGTGGTACCACGACATCGTGGAGGGCGCTTCGGCGGACTGCCCGGCCGAGCCGATGGACGCCGAGGACGTGCTGTTCATCCTCTACACGTCGGGCACCACCGGGAAGCCCAAGGGCGTGGTGCACACCACGGGCGGCTACCTCACGCACGCGTACGCGACCACCAAGCTCGTCTTCGACCTCAAGGAGGACGACGTCTACTGGTGCACCGCGGACGTGGGCTGGGTCACGGGGCACAGCTACATCGTCTACGGCCCGCTCGCCAACGGCGCGACCGCGCTGATGTTCGAGGGCACGCCGGATTACCCGGACCGCGGCCGCTTCTGGGAGCTCGTCGCCAAGTACGGCGTGTCCGTCTTCTACACCGCGCCCACCGCCATCAGGGCGTTCATGCGCTGGGGCGACGACTGGCCCGCGCGCCACGACCTGTCCTCGCTGCGGCTGCTCGGCACCGTGGGAGAGCCGATCAACCCCGAGGCGTGGATGTGGTACCGCGAGCACATCGGCGGCGAGAGCTGTCCCATCGTGGACACGTGGTGGCAGACCGAAACCGGCGGGATCATGATCACCCCGCTGCCCGGCGTGACCGAGACCAAGCCCGGCAGCGCGACCGTCCCGTTCCCCGGCATCGCGGCGGCCATCCTGGACGACTCGGGGGCCGAGGTGCACGCCGGCTACCTGGCGCTCACGCGGCCCTGGCCGGGCATGCTGCGCACCATCTGGGGCGACGACGAGCGCTACCGCGACACCTACTGGTCCAAGTGGCCCGACACCTACTTCGCCGGCGACGGCGCCAAGCGCGACGAGGACGGCTACCTGTGGATCCTGGGCCGCGTTGACGACGTGCTGAACGTGGCCGGGCACCGCATCGGCACCATGGAGGTGGAGAGCGCGCTGGTGGACCACCCCTCGGTGACCGAGGCCGCGGTGGTGGGCCGCGCCGACGAGCTCAAGGGCCAGGCCGTGGCGGCGTTCGTGACGGTGAAGGAAGGCATCGAGACGAGCGACGCGCTGAAGCAGGAGCTACGCGCCCACGTGGCGGACAAGATCGGCGCGATCGCCAAGCCCAGCGACATCCTCTTCGCCGCCGACCTGCCCAAGACCCGCTCCGGCAAGATCATGCGCCGCCTCCTGCGCGACGTGGCCGAGGGCAGGACCCTGGGCGACACCACGACGCTGGCGGACCCGGCGGTGGTCGCGCGGCTGCAGACGGAGTACGAGGAGGAGGAGGGGTAGGGGGGCCGCGGCATGGGGAAACCCGTCATCCTGGCGGTCGATGACGAGCCGGAGGTCCTGAACTCGATCGAACGGGACCTGCGCCAGCGCTACAGCGACGACTACCGGGTGATGAAGGCGTCCTCGGGCGGTCAGGCACTCGAGGCGGTCAGAGAGGCCAAGCAGCGCGGCATGACCGTGGCGCTACTCGTGGTCGACCAGCGCATGCCGGGCATGACCGGGACGCAGTTCCTGGTGGAGGCGCTCAAGCTCTACCCGGACGCGCGCCGGGTGCTGCTGACCGCGTACGCCGATACCGACACGGCCATCGCGGCGATCAACGAGATCCACCTCGACCACTACCTGCTGAAGCCGTGGGAGCCGCCTTCGGAGCGGCTCTACCCGGTGCTCGACGACCTGCTGTCCGACTGGTGGGCCAGGGCCCGCCCCGAGTACGAAGGCATCCGCGTGGCCGGGTCCACGCTTTCGCCCACGTGCTACGCGGTGCGCGACTTCCTGTCGGGCAACCAGATCCCCTACCGGTGGCTGGACGTCGACACCGACGCCGCCGCGCGCGAGCTCGTCGCCGCGGCGTCCGCGGGGACTCCCCACCTGCCCGTGGTCTTCCTGCCGAACGGATCCGTGCTGGTGCAGCCCGAAGCCCGGGAGCTGGCCGAGGCCATCGGCATGCAGACCAGGGCCGACAAGCAGTTCTACGACCTGGTGATCGTGGGCGGCGGCCCGGCGGGGCTCGCCGGCGCGGTCTACGCCGCCTCCGAAGGGCTGCGCACGGTGCTCGTGGAGCGGGACGCCCCGGGCGGCCAGGCCGGCACGAGCTCGCGGATCGAGAACTACCTGGGCTTTCCGGGCGGCGTCAGCGGGGGCGACCTGGCGCGCCGGGCCGTCACGCAGGCGAAGCGCTTCGGCGCCGAGATCCTCGCGGCGCAGGAGGTCGTCGCGGTCGAGCGGGAAGACCCGTACCGCACCGTCCGGCTCTCCGACGGCGCGGAGCTGAGCTGCTACGCCGTGCTGTACGCCGCCGGCATGGAGGTCCGCCACCTGGACGTGCCCGGCGTCGCGGGGCTGATTGGCGCCGGCGTCTATTACGGCGCGGCGCCGACCGAGGGTGCGCTGTACGGGGGGCGCGACGTCTTCGTCGTGGGGGGCGCCAACTCCGCGGCGCAGGGGGCCATCTTCTTCTCGCGCTACGCGCGCAAGGTCACCATGGTCGTGCGCGGCACCGATCTGCACGGCATGTCGCAATACCTGGTGGACCGGATCGAGGAGACGCCCAACATCGAAATCATGACCGAAACCGTCGTCGCCGGCGTGCGCGGCGAGGAACGCCTGGAGGCCATCACGCTGGCCGACGCGAGCTCGGGCGCTACGCGCGAGGCGCGGGCCGACGCGGTTTTCGTCTTCATCGGCACGGCGCCGCGCACGGACATCCTGGCGGATCTGGTCGCGCGGGACTCGGAGGGCTTCATCTTCACCGGGCGCGACGCGATCGTGGACGGCAAGCGGCCCGGCGGCTGGACGGCGGATCGCGACCCGTTCCCGCTCGAAACCAGCGTGCCGGGCATCTTCGCCGCCGGCGACGCGCGCCGCGGGTCTGGCAAGCGCGTCGCGCTGGCGGTGGGTGAGGGCTCGGCGGCCATCGGCATGATCCACCGGTACCTGAGGACCGTATGAGCGACGCCGCGCTGGTAGAACGCCTGGCGGCGCTGTCCAAGCTCGCGGCGATCCCGCCCGCGGAGCTGGACTGGCTCGTGGCGCACGGCGAGTTGGCCGAACACGAGCAAGGAGCGGTCGTCGCGCCGAAGGGCGAGCGCATCGACGAGCTGTGGATCCTCCTCTCGGGACACTTCGCCATCCGCGTCGACCGCGGCGC
>JBDLIA010000145.1 GCA_039715185.1 Gemmatimonadota bacterium | reverse complement strand
GCTTCGCGCAGGAGCTGTGGCGGCAGGCCGCCGCCGGCGGCCTCGACGGCGCGCCCCCGTTTCCGGCGCCGCTGGGGGAGTACCTGCCCGGCTCCACCGAGCAGATCCGTCGCCCAATCGAGCGCTTCTTCGAGGCGCGGGACGCCCCCACGGAGCTCAGATTCGCGGCCGAGAGCGCGAGCGGCGATTGGCCGATCCTGTACGAGAACACGATGGGCGAGCTGGGCCTCTCCGTCGCGCTGGGGGAGTGGCTGGGCGAGGACGCCAAGGCGCTCGCCTACGGCTGGGACGGCGACCGGTACGTGGCGCTGCGCATGCCGGACGGGGGCGTCGCGCTGGACTTCGCGCTGGCGTGGGACGACGCGGCCTCGGCCGACGCCTTCGCGGACGCCTACGAGCGCGCGGCGGCCGTCCGGCCCAGCAGGGCCGTGTCCGTGGGCCGGGAGCGCGTCGAGGGCCGCGAAATCGTGCGCGTCAGGGACGTGCCCGCCGGCTCCGACCCGGAGGCGATCCCCCCGCGCGCGCTTACCCTGATCGACGGAGGGGACGGATGACGCGCGTCCGCATCGACACGCCGCCCGTCCCCGCCGGTTCCTACGACGTGCTGATAGAGGCCGGCGCGTTCGAGCGCTTGGCGACGCTCATCGCCGAGATCGTTTCCGCCCGTCACTTCGCCGTGATCTCCGACGCTGTGGTGGCCGACCTGCTGGGCGAGCGGGTGCGCAAGGACCTGGAGGACGCAGGCTTCACCGCCGAGCTGGTGCGCTTCCCGGCGGGTGAGCAGCAAAAAAATCGAGACAGCTGGGGCTCGGTGATCGACGCCGTGGCGGGCCGCGGCCTCGGACGCGACGGCTGCGTGGTCGCCGTCGGGGGCGGCGTCACAGGAGACCTGGCGGGCTTCGTGGCGGCCAGCTTCATGCGCGGCGTGCCGGTGATCCAGGTGCCCACGACGCTGCTGTCGATGGTCGACGCCTCGGTGGGCGGCAAGACCGGCCTGGACACGCCCCTCGGCAAGAACATGATCGGCGCCTTCCACCAGCCGGCGGCGGTCATCGTCGACCCGCGCACGCTCGCGAGCCTGCCGGCCGACCACTTCCGCGCCGGCCTGGCGGAGGCCGTCAAGCACGGGGCGATCACGGACGAGCCGTATCTCGACTGGATCGTCGCCAACGCGGGTCCGGTGGGCGAGCACGACGAGGGAGCGCTGGAAGAGCTGATCCGCCGCTCGGTCGAGATCAAGGCCGCCATCGTCTCCGCGGACCCGACCGAGCAGGGGCCGCGTCAGGCCTTGAACTTCGGGCATACGTTCGCCCACGCTCTGGAAACCTGGACCGGCTACAGGACGCTGCACGGCTTCGCCGTCGGCGTGGGCATGGTCGCGGCCGCCGAGGTCGGCGAGCGAGCGGGGATCACCGCGCCCGGCACGACGGATCGCCTGCGCGAGGCGCTCGAGCCGCTCCACGTCCCGGTGCGGCCGACCGGTGTCGTCCCAGCGGAGCGGATCCTGGACCTCGCGCGCCTGGACAAGAAGAGCCGTGAGGGTCGCATCCGCTACACCTTGCTGGCGCGCCTGGGCCAGGTCGCTCGAGGGTCCGGTGGCGGCTGGTCGGTGCCGCTCGAGGACGATCTGGTAGCCGGCGTCCTGCGGGACCTCTGGGGGTAGCGCCGGCGGGCTGAACGCGGGCGGGGTTCCGATTGACGCTCCCACGGCCCGCCGCCTATTTTGCGCGCCGTCTCTTCCGCGCCGCGCCGGGCACCGTCGGGAACGGGAGAACGGATCCTCTCCTCGGAGTCGGAGGCTGCATGGCGCTCCTCGAGCGCGACAGCACCATCACGGTGGACGGGGCGCTGGACGCCCGCGTCCAACGCGATCCCGACGCTCCGTATCTCCTGTTCGGCGACCAGACCCACAGCTACCGGCAGATCCGCGATCAGGCCGACGCGCTCGCCGCGTCCCTGCACGGGCTCGGCGTCGGCGCCGGTGACCGCGTCGCGCTCGTCCTGCCCAATTGGCCCGAGTTCGCCGTTTCGTTGTTCGCGGCCGCCAAGCTCGGCGCCATCATCGTCCCCCTCAATCCGCGCGAGCCCGCGTCCGAGCTGCACTACATGCTGCGGCACTCGGAGGCGGCGGCCGTGGTGACCGCGGAGAGCTACGGCGGCACCGACTATCTGCACCTCTTCGAGGAGCTTCTGGGGAGCCTGCCGGACCTTCGCTTCGTGCTCACGGTGGGTCCCGAGGACCTCTGGTATGACGACCGCATCCTTCAGTTCGAGGACCTGGTCTCGGCAGGCGCGGGCAAGTCCTATCCGGCCCACGAGGCTTCGCCGGATCGGCCTTTCGCGATCTTCTACTCGTCCGGTGCGGCGGGCAAGTCGAAGGGCGTCCTACTCAGCCACGCCAACGTCCTGCGCGCGTCGGCGTCGACGGTGGAGGCAGTGGACCTGGGGGAGGACGACGTCGTCGCCGGCGTAACCACGGTGTTCCACGTGTTCGGGCTGGGCCCCGGACTGCTCGGTACGCTGCTGGCGGGGGCCGCGCTCGTGCTGCAGGAGGACTTCGATCCGGTCGAGTCCCTGGACCTGATCGAGCGGTACGGGGTTACGATCCACTACGGCGTGCCGACGGTGTTCCTGACCGAGTTGCGGGAGGTGGGCATCGGCAGCCGCGACCTGTCGACGCTGAGAGCGGGCATCGTCGCGGGCGCCCCGATCGGCGACGCCGCGCTGAGGAAGATCCGCGCCGAGTTGTGTCCCAACCTGCAGGTCGCCTACTCGTTGACGGAGACGGCCTCCACGGTGGCGATCACGCGCTTGCGCGATCCAGAGGAAAAGCAGCTATTTACCCTCGGGCGACCGATCGAAGGGACCGAGATCAGGGTCACTGAAGCGGACGGCACGGTCCTTCCGGTAGAGAGCCTCGGCGAGATAGCCGTCAAGGGCCCGGGCGTCATGCTCGGGTATTATCGCCAGCCCGGAGAGACCAGCCTGGCGCTGGACGCGGAGGGATTCCTTCGTACGGGCGATGTAGGGATGGTGGACGAGGAAGGTTACGTCCACGTCGTGGGACGATGGAAGGAAGTCATCATTCGGGGCGGATTCAACGTGGTCCCCCGCGAAGTGGAAGACAGGTTGCAGGCCCATCCGGCGATCCGGGAAGCCGCCGTGGTGGGAGTGCCCGACGAGGTTTTGGGTGAGGCCCTGTGTGCGTGCGTCGTGCCCGTGGAGGGGGCGATCGTCACGGCCGAAGAGATCAGGGCGTGGTGCAGGGGAGCGGTCGCCGACTACAAGATCCCCGACCTCGTGCGCTTCCTGGAGGAGTTCCCGCTCACCGCGAGCGGGAAGCTGCGGAGACCGGACCTCGCGCGCGCGGTCAGCGCGGAGGGAGCCGGTTCCGCGTAGGACGACTCGCCGCGCGCGACGGCCCGGCGACGTCCACAAACGGAACTGCGCCAGCGTGGTGCCGGCGCACAAAACAAAGGGCGAGCCGAGATCGGCTCGCCGCGAAGGCCGCTTCGCCGATCCCGCGGATCGTGACCCCGGGGAGGCGCGGCCCGCCCCCGGCCCCACAGGGCCGGCTGCGGTGCCGTCGCCTCGAGCGGGGGGACGATCAGGAGGACGTGGGCAACACCAGGCTCACGATCCGCGCGGACGGGAAGGGGTCTCGCGAACCGAAAGAGACAATTCGTGAGACACATGACAGTGCCCACGCGGGCGCCCCATCAGGGCGGATCCGCACCTCAAACGCATCATTTGCCCAACGCGGCGCTCCTCATCGACTTCGACAACGTCACGATGGGGATCCGTAGCGACCTGACCAGGGAGCTGCGCGCCCTCCTGAACAGCGAGGTCATCCGCGGCAAGGTGGCGGTGCAACGCGCCTACGCCGATTGGCGCCGCTACCCGCAGTACATCGTGCCGCTCTCGGAGGCGTCGATCGACCTGATCTTCGCACCCGCCTACGGTAGCTCCAAGAAGAACGCGACGGACATCCGGCTCGCCATCGACGCGCTGGAGCTCGTGTTCACGCGCCCCGAAATCGGGACGTTCATGCTGCTGTCGGGCGACTCCGATTTCAGCAGCCTCGTGCTCAAGCTCAAGGAGTACGGCAAGTACGTGATCGGCGTAGGGATCCGCGAATCTGCGTCGGACCTGCTCGTGCAGAACTGCGACGAGTACTACTCCTACAGCGCGCTCACTGGCCTGACGGCGGCCGGCGAGGACAGCGGCGAGCGCCACGACCCCTGGGAGCTCGCCGAACGCGCCGTTCTACGGATGGAGAAGAACGGCGACGTGATGCGCTCCGACCGCCTGAAGCAGGTGATGGTCGAAATGGACCCCGGTTTCGACGAGAAGGAGCTGGGGTTCACCAAGTACAACAAGTTCCTGACCGAGGCGGCCGGCAAGAACCGCCTGAGCCTCACCAAGCTGGAGAACGGCCAGTTCGAGGTGGCGCCTCCCGGCAAGCCGAGCGAGGGCGGCGCCGGCGAAGAGGCGCGCGGAGAACGACGCGGGCGTGGCCGCGGACGCGGCCGCGATCGCGGCAGGCGAGGCAGGACGGCGCCTCGG
>JBDLIA010000144.1 GCA_039715185.1 Gemmatimonadota bacterium | reverse complement strand
GACTACGTGGTGGCCTTCGCGCTTCCCGGCGGGCCTGCGGGAGAGTGAGCGGCCTCGCTCAGAGCCCGAGCGAGGCGCGGATCAGGGGGTCTATGCGATCGGCGGTCCACTGCGGCTCGAAGGTGAGCTCGACGGCCGCCGAGTCCACGCCGTCCACGGACTCCGCCGCGGCCTTGGTCTGTTCGACGATCTCGTTGGCCACGGGGCACATGGGCGACGTCAGCGACATCGTGATGTCCACGTGGGCGTCGCTGATGTCTATGTCGTAGATCAGCCCGAGCACGACCAGGTCGAGGTCGACCTCCGGGTCCTTTACCGTCCGCAGGGCCTTGCGGACATCTTTCTCTGTCACCATCGGGACGCCGCTCGCATTCTAGTGTACCATTGCACACTCAGGTACGTGACGAAACGCTCCGCGCGCCCGTCAATCTAACAGGTCCGTGACAGAATCCACCGCCTTGCGAGCTTCATGACGTCCGACCGACGACGGCACCCGCGTCCCGACGACGCCGCGGCCGGCGAACGCCGCCGAGTCACGCGCGCCCGTGCGCGCAAACGCCGCGGGTCGGCTGCCCGCTACGCCGCCCTGGCCGCGGGCATCATCTTCCTGGCCGCGGTCCTGGACGGCCTTTACGCGGGCGACGAGCTGAGCCGCATCGCCAACCCGGCGCGCGTCGCCGCGGCCCGCTCCTGCCACGTCGAGTCGGGCGAGGTGGTCCAGCGCGAGCTCGGCGAAGACTGGACCCTGCCTCCGTACCACGACGCGCGGGTCAAGGACCTGGGCGCCGGCCGCTTCCGGGTCGAGTTTCGCGCGACCGGCCCGGACCCCCGCAAGCCCACGCGGGTGCTGTGCTCGGCGTTCCAGTTGAACCCCGAGGGCGGGGCCATGGTGGCGATAGACGTGCGACTCCGACCGGCCCTGTAGAGACTCCCAGCCCCTCCGTTTGACACCCCGGCCTTCGCGCCACAGGCTTCGGCCCATGCTCACCCCTCGATTCGCATGATCACACCCGAAATACGCCGCGTCGGCCTCACGACGGGCGGCGGAGACGCGCCCGGGCTGAACGCGGTGATCCGCGCGGCGGTGGTTGCTGGCCTGAATCACGGCTGGGAGATGCTTGGCATCCGCCGGGGCTTCGACGGGCTACTGGGCGACGGCGACGTCATCGTCATGGACAGGGAGTCGGTGCGCGGGATCACCCACGTGGGCGGCACCATCCTCGGCACGACCAACCGCGGCAACCCCTTCTCCTGGCCCGTGGAGAAAGAGGACGGGACGGTGGAGAGGGTGGATCGATCGGCCGAGCTCATCGCCTCCATCGACCGGCTCGGAATCGACGCCCTCATCGCCATCGGCGGGGACGGGACGCTCCACATCGCCGAGCGGCTGTGCGGCCTCGGCGTGCCCATCGTCGGCGTCCCGAAGACGATAGACAACGACCTCGCCGCGACGTCCGTCACGTTCGGCTTCCATACCGCGGTGCAGACCGCCACCGAGGCGCTGGACCGGCTGCACTCCACGGCGCAGAGCCACGAACGCGTCATGGTCGTGGAGGTCATGGGCCGCGACGCGGGCTGGATCGCCCTCTACTCCGGCGTCAGCTCCACCGCCGACGTGATCCTGATCCCCGAGATTCCCTTCGACATCGAGTCGGTCTGCAATACCGTGAACGACCGCTGGGCGGCCGGTCCGAGCTTCGCGATCGTGGTCGCCGCCGAGGGGGCGCACGCGGCGGGCGGAGAGATCCACACCGTGGAGGGAGGCCGCTACGGGGGCATCGCCGAAGTGCTAGCCGCCGAGATCGGCGAGCGCACCGGCCACGAGACGCGCTCGCTCGCGCTGGGCCACCTGCAGCGCGGCGGCACCCCGACGGCATACGACCGCCTGATCGCGCTGCGCTTCGGCGCGGCCGCCGTGCGCCTCGTCCGTGAGGGCCGCTTCGGCCACATGGTCGCGCTCGACCCGCCGAACGTGCGCGGAGTGCCCATCGATCACGCCATCCGCGAGCTGAAGCGCGTCCCCGTTGACGGCGACATCGTGCAGACTGCGCGCGCGCTGGGGATCGGCTTCGGGGACTGATCTCGCGCCCGCCCGGCTCGCGCGGGAGAGCGGCGGGGCGCACATTGGGCTCGTATCGGCCCGGCTCACTCGACCCCCTAGGACAGTGTCGCGACTTCTGCTCAACGCGCCCCCGCGCGCGGCCAGTCTCCCGCTAGGCGTCGCCGCCCTGCTCGCGGCCCTCGCCGCGTGCGGCGAAGCGCCCGACGACGTGATCCGCATCGGCGTCGTCGGACCCACCCAGCTCGTGTACGGCCAGTCCATGCAGGCCGCCGCGCTCATGTTCCAGGACGAGCTGAACGCCCAGGGCGGCATCGGCGGGCGCCCGGTCGAGCTGGTCATCCGCGACGACGCAGCGGACCGCGAGCGCGCCATCGAGGTGGCGAGCGAGTTCGTGGCCGACCCGACGGTGGCCGCGGTGGTGGGGCACGTCACCTCCGGTGCGATGCTCGCCGCGGCGCCCGTCTACCAGGACTCCGGCCTGGTTTCGGTGTCGCCGTCGGCCACCAGCCCGGACATCACCCGCGCCGGTGACTGGAGCTTCCGCGTGTGCCCAAGCGACCTGGAGCACGGACCCGCGCTGGCGGACTGGCTGCTCGGGCGGCTCGGGCGCAGCCGGCCGGCGGTCCTGTACGCGAACGATGCCTACGGCCGCGGGGTGCTCGGCAGCTTCGCCGACTCCTTCGAGGGCGGCGGCGGGACGATCGTGTCCCGCGATCCGTTTCTCACGGCCACCACGCAGGACTCCACCGCTGTGGAGCCCTACATCGAGCGGGCGATGGCGCGCTCGGCGGACGCCCTCGTGATCGCCGGATTCGCGGACGAGGCGGCGTCGATCATCCGCGCCGCGCGCCGCCTGGGCTTCGGCGGCCCGATTCTGGGGGGTGAGGGGCTGCTGGGGGTGGAGGAGGCCGGCGCGGTGACCGAGGGCGTGTACGTCAGCGCGCCCTTCCTGCCCGACGTGACGGGCGCCGCGGCCGCCGACTGGGTGGCCGCGTTCGGGGAGCGCTACGGCGCGCCTCCCGACGCGTTCGCGGCGCTGACCTACGACGCGCTGCGGCTGGTGGCCGCGGCCATCGCCGACGCCGGGTCCGACCGCGCGGCCATCCGCGACTGGCTCGCGGAGGTCGGGTCGAGCCGGCCCGCGTTCGAGGGGGTCACCGGTACGATCGCGTTCGACGCCAACGGGGACGTACCGGACAAGGGCGTCACCATCGGGAGGATCCAGCGGGGCCAGGTGCGAACCGTGGGGGGAGGCTAGCGGCGAGGCGCCCGCTTCAGCCGCCCTGCCTGCCCGGGTCGCCGGACGCCCAGATGCGCGCGTCGAAGCGGCGACCGGTCACCCCGGCCGACGCGTCGGACGCGAGCCACAGGAACACCCCCACGCGCCCGGCGGGATCGACCACGGTGGCCGGATCCTCGTCGGGGTACGCCGCGCGCCTCATGTCGGTGCGCATGCTGCCGGGGTTCACCGCGTTGACTCGCACGCCGTAGGCGGCCTCCTCCAGGGCGAGGTTCCAGGTGAAACCCTCCAGCGCCCACTTGGACACGGCGTACACGCCCCAACCGGCCCTGGGTTCGGCGCCCACGCTCGAGGTGACGTTGATGATCGATCCGGCGGCGGCGGCGCGCATGCCCGGCAGCACCGCCCGGCTGGCCAGCCAGGCCCCGGTCAGGTTCACGTCCAGCGCCGCCCGCCAGCCTGCCGGATCGTGCTCCGCGAGGCTCGCGCGCGGGCCGAGCGCGGACGCGTTGTTGATCAGGACGCCCACCGGCCCCCACGCCTCCACGGCCTCCGCGACCAACGCCGCCAGGGCCGCCTCGTCGGTCACGTCCACGGGTCGCGCCAGGCATTCCGCCCCCGCATCCCGCGCCTCGTCGACCACCCGCCGCAGGGCGGCGGCGCCGCGCGCGCACAGCAGCAGGCGGGCGCCGGGCTTGGCGAACGCCAGCGCCAGGGCGCGCCCCAGACCCTGGGACGCCCCCGTGATGAAGACGGGCGTATCGATCAATCGGGGAAGGTGATGTCGGCGGCGGAAGCGGGGGTCGGCGGCCTACCGGTCAGCAATTCGATGATAGCCGACATGTTGCGGCCGGCGCCGCGCACCCGGTCCAGCACAGTGAGCACGTGCGCGTAGTCGAAGTAGGCGTTTACGGAATCGTCCGAGCCCACGTTCTGGGCCAGCACCAGCGCGTCCATGCGCTCGCGGGCCGCGGCCAGGATCAGCTCGAGGGCCCTCTGTGCGGCACGCTGCTCGGCCAGCGTGGTGAGCGAGATCTCGCCCTCTGTGGAGCGTAGAGTCTCGGCGTAGGCGAGCTCTTCGGGGGGTGCGGCCACGGCTCCGCCAGTCGGGGCCGGCTCGAGCGCCAGCTCCGCTCCCTCTCGGACGGAGGCTATTTCCTCGTAGGCGAGCGATACGATCACGTTCGCGCTCCCGTACGGGTGTGGCCAGGCATCATTACTCTATGCCCCCTACGTACCCCGAGGTTCCGGACGTCGGCGGGCACGCGCCGCACCGCCTGCCGCCGAATCGGTCGAGGCCCTCTCCACCCTAGTGTGCCGGCGCGGAAGTCCCGTGTGCACCGAGGCGCGCGATGCGCCCGCGGGGCAAGGCGGAACGACGCGCCGTAGCCGTCGCTACGGCAAGGAGTTCCAACGCCGCAGCCGCGGGATGCAGCGCGAGCCGAATGCC
>JBDLIA010000143.1 GCA_039715185.1 Gemmatimonadota bacterium | reverse complement strand
CTAGATCGGAGGTAGGCGAAATAGGCCGCGCAAGCGGTCCGAGAGCAGCGCGCGACGCAACGCACCACCGCGCGCATAGCGCAGCGGGTAGCCGAGTTCGGTAAGTAGCTGCCCCTGGTGGAGCTCGAACTTGCGCACTTGAGGGTCGGTGAGGTCTATGTCGGCCGGGTCGACGGGCGCCGGACCTACGAAGCCTTCCGGGTAGGCCTCGGTCGAACGCGTGTTTTCACTCGCTCCCGCCATCGGGATGGTCCCGAAGTCCCGCCCCGTTCCGGTGTCCAGGGCGTTGTCGCCCACCGCCCTCTCCAGCAGACCGGCGTCGGCCTTCAGACCCAGCCAGCGGAACAGCTCCCCCAGGTGTCCCGCCGGGTCGCGACGCACGTCCTCGTAACGAACCTCCCGGTATGCGCTCGCCTCCGGGACGAGGTCGCGGATGGCGCGACCGGAGCGAACGCGGTCGCCCCAACGATCGGCGGCCCGCCAGATGGTGTCCGGCGCCCAATCGCTGCCCCACCCCGACGCCGCACGTAGCAGAGACGCCGCCACCGCCCGGCCGTCGCGTATCACGTGCAGGAAGCGGGCACGCGGCAACACGCGCAGGATGAACTCGGCGTGCTTGCAGTGGATGGGCGTCTTCTCCAGGAAATACCGGGCCGGGATGTCCGGGGCTTCCAGCGCCGACACGGCTCCCCAGAAAAGTCGCTCCACAACCTGCCGGAACTGGTCGCTCGTCCAGTACTCGGACACGCCCACCGGCCGGTCGCGACGGCGCCGGAACTCGCGGTCGGCGTCCGCGAAAGAGCGGAAGAAATGGGTCTCCGGGCCGGTGACGACCCCGGGGTGTGACGCCAGCAGGGACTGCAGCCAGGTCGTACCGCTGCGGGGCGCTCCGACTACTACCAGCACGTCTACATCGAGCGTCCATGCGGCCCGCTCCAGCGGGTCTCTGGGGGTCACTCCGCCACGACTACCGCGGGGACCTCGCGTAAATGGGCCCACAGCGCCGCGAGTTCCTGGTCGGTCATGGCGCGAAACGCCTTCCACGGCATCGCCTCGGCGATCTCCGAGCCGTCCGGCCGCACTCCCTCGCGCATGGCCGCGCGGAACTGCTCCTCGGTCCAGTCGCCCAGGCCGGCGGCGTGCGGAGTTAGGTTGGGGGCCGGCGCGGGCCCGCTAGCGCCGCCGGCCAGGTTCTCGCCGTGGCAACTCTGGCAGGCACGCGCCAGGTGCGCCCCGTACTCGGCGGTCGGCCCCGCTGGAGGGGGCTTGGGCGGCGAGGACTCGTGGTCGATCACGTCCGCCGCGACCAGCGGCGCCAGGCCGCTCGCATAAAGCGCACGCGCCACCGGCCCCAGGCTCGTGGCATCCAAGCGCCTGTTGGACGGTTCGGCCGCCTTGACGAATTCGATCACGGCCGCGATCTGATCGTCGGCCAGGTAGTAGAAGTACTCCGATGGCATCAGCACCAAGCCCCGCCCCTCGGCGTCGATCCCGTGGCGGATGGCGCGAACCCAATCGCTGCTGTTATAGCGCGCCGCCGCGCCGTCGCCGCCTCTGGTCAGGTTGGGGGCGGTGATGCGCCCGAACACGGGATCGTCCGTCAAGACGCTGCCTCCCAGGTCCGGACCGTGGCATTCGGTGCACCCGTGCACCGTGGCGAGCCGGCTGGCTTCCTCCATGTTCAGCGCCGTCGCCACCTCCAACGGGCGCGGCTGGACTTCCCACAACCGGCGCAGGCGGTACTCGCTGACGCCATAAGCCGCCACTACAAGCATCACCAATACGGCGATCATTCCAACGAACACCGCCCCCACCGTGCGAATCAGGCCCATCTCGCCCCCTCAGTGATTCCTGGTCACCAGCGCCCCGCCCGGTAGGCGATACAATGCCAGCGATGTCCTGTGGTCGCGTGTGGTGAGTCGCCGCGCTGTTCGCTGGGGGTACATGACGTCCGCTTCCCGATCGCTGTGCGGCAGCCCCAGCGCGTGGCCCATCTCGTGGACCGCGACCAGCTCCACCTCCTCGGGCGTGCGGAGGCGGGTTGCACCTCCCGAGGCGTGGGTCGTCAACTCGAAGCGCGGCACGGCGAACCGTTCCACGCCGTCACGCACGGCCCATTCTACGCGCGCGCGGCCCAGACGCGAGTCCGGGAGTGAACGGACCCACGTCACGGTGATGTCCGAGCGGTCCTCCGGGCGGGTGGTGACGCCGATCGCCAGGGGCGCTCCGTCCCACGCGCTTATGCCGCGGGCAGCCGCGTCTCGCAGGCGCCTCCCCGCCGACGGATCCAGTCCGGCAGGCGCCGGAATGAACACCGACAATCCTCTCACTTCGTCGGGCCAGCGAAGCACTCGGAAGGAGGCCGAGTCGCTGAGAGAGGCGCACAGGTACCCCACGTCGAGACAAACTTCGTCCGCGGCCAACGTAATCTCCGCCTCCGGGGGGGAGGCGAGTTGGCCGGCCGATCCGGCCCCTTCGCCGTCGGCACAGCCGGCGAGCAAACAGACAACGCCGAGCCGGGCGCATGAAGTCGACCAGGATCCGGTATCGCCCATCGTGCTCCAGAAGCTGGACGCCGTTGATGCCGCGGGTGAACGGCTCGTCCTCGAGCGTACGCCGCGATTCATAAGCAGTGAAGGCGTGCACCACAACGCCGAACCGCTCTTCCTTGCGGCCAATCTCCTGCTCGAAGAAGCCCGTTTCCACCGGCCCGGGTCCCGCCTGCGCCACGTATGGTCGGGCGACCGGATGAGCAGGGCGCCGCGTCCCGGAAGTCTGCACTCCGGGATCAGCCTCGCGTCGGCGTGGAAGAGCGACCGGGAGTGGCCGCGCCGGGACGAACCCGTCTATCATAGGGACCATGGACCTACGCAAGTTAGGCTTCGGAGCAACGGCACTCTGCGCCGCGGCTACGCTGATGCTCGCCGGCTGCGCGCCACAGGACGGCGGCACTGCCGGCGACGACACGGCGGCCGTGGTGTCGCCCGCTCCGCCGGCGGCGCTGGCGTCGGGACGCGACCTGTTCGACGCGCACTGCGCCGAGTGCCATGGGCCCGCCGCCAGCGGCACCACCCAGGGGCCGCCGTTGGTCCACGACATCTACCGGCCTGGACACCACGCCGACGTATCCTTCCACCTGGCCGTGCAGCGCGGATCGCGCGCGCACCACTGGAATTTCGGGGACATGCAGCCGCTGCCCGGGGTGCCCGCCGATCGCGTGCAGGAAATAGTCGACTACGTACGCTGGCTCCAGCGCGAGGCGGGCGTCCGCTGACCGACGAGAGCCTCCGCTCGCTTTTTCGACGGCGCTTCTCGGTCGACCCGACGTCCGTCGAGCGACTCCGCCAGGATGGTTCGGCGCGCCGCTACTACCGGCTGCGCGCCCCCGGCATGGAGTCCGTGGTCGGCGTGCTCGGAGCCGACGCCGAGGAAAACCGCGCGTTCCTCTCCTTCTCCACGGCCCTCGGAGAAGCCGGCCTGCCGGTGCCCCGGGTGTACGCCGAGACGGAGGACCAGATGGCCTACCTGCTGAGCGACCTCGGCGACGCGACGCTCTTCGAGACGGTCGCCCGGGCGCGGGCTGCGCGGCCTGACGATGCCTTCCCCGGCGACGCGCTGGATCTCTACCGCAAGGTGATCCGCTGGCTCCCGCGCTTTCAGGTCGAGGGGGGGCGCGTCGTCGATTTCTCGGTCGCGTACCCGCGCGAGGCTTTCGACGCGCGCTCCATCCTGTGGGACCTCAACTACTTCAAGTACCTGTTCCTCAAGCTGGCCGACATCCCGTTCAGCGAGGCCCGGCTGGAGGACGACTTCCGGACTCTCGCCTCGTTCCTCGCCGGCGCGCCGGCCGACTACTTCCTCTATCGCGACTTCCAGAGCCGGAACGTCATGATCGTGGACGGTGAGCCCTGGTTCATCGACTACCAGGGCGGACGCCGTGGCGCCCTCCAGTACGACGTCGCGGCGCTGCTGTACGACGCCAAGGCGGCGCTGCCCGAGTCGGTACGCGAAGACCTCCTGGCCACCTACCTGGACGCCCTGGGGGAGGTGGCCACTGTGGACCGCGACGAGTTCGTGCGCTTCCTGCGGCCGTTCGTGCTCGTGCGCATCCTCCAGGCGCTGGGAGCCTACGGCTTGCGCGGGTTCTACGAGCGCAAGCCGGGATTCCTGGCGAGCGTCCCGTACGCCGCGGCAAACCTGCGGCTGCTCCTCCGGGACGACCCGCTGGAGCCCGCGATCCCGGAGCTGCGTGCCGTCCTGCGGCGAATCGCCGACGACCCGAGGTTCGGCCACCGCGATGCCGCCCCCTCCACCGGCCTAGCGGTGCGCGTTGGGAGCTTCAGTTACAAGCGTGGGCTACCCGCCGACGACTCCGGCCACGGCGGGGGCTTCGTCTTCGACTGCCGCGCCATCCCCAACCCCGGCAGGCAGGAGGCGTTCGCCCATCTCACGGGCCTGGACCTCCCGGTGCGCGACTTTCTGGAGGCGCTGCCGGAGGCGGCCGCGTTCTGGGACTCGACCCGGGCCCTGGTGGACGCGCAGATCGCCACGTACCGGGAGCGCGACTTCGACAGCCTGACCGTGCACTTCGGGTGCACCGGCGGCCAGCATCGGTCCGTGCACTTCGCCGAGGTGCTTGGGGTGCACGTGCGCGCCGCGCACCCGGACGTGGCGGTCACCGTGGAGCACCGCGAACGCGGGTCCTGGCCCGAGGCCCCGGCGGAGCCCCGCTAGCAGGTCGCTGAAAAAGGGGAGTGCGGCCGCGAGCAGGGGGCTTGCGGGCGTCCAGGGCAGGAACGACGAGGAGGCATAGCCTAAGCTATGGC
>JBDLIA010000142.1 GCA_039715185.1 Gemmatimonadota bacterium | reverse complement strand
CTCGGACATCGTTCGCGTCCTTCGCGGGAGTAGCTCAGTTGGCTAGAGCATCAGCCTTCCAAGCTGAGGGTCGCGGGTTCGAGTCCCGTCTCCCGCTCTAAGGGAAAACGAGGCCCGGTAGGCATTTAGATCGCCTACCGGGCCTCGCTGTTCCAATACTTCGGGGTCGTCGTTGACAGTGGTGGTGCCAATTCATGAGCTAACACGCCCAGCTCGCGGCGGCGCTGCCAGTCGCGGCCGGCGCGTGACCTCAACGCTCACGCGCGGGGAGGTGAACGGCGGATCACGATCAAGGCGACCGAAGTGGATGAACGCCGCCCCACCCGGGGTGAACCGGGGCGGGGGCTAGGGCGCTTTCGGTCCTAGGAGGAGTCCAGATCGGGCGCGACTACGAAGACAGCTAGACGATCTGCGGCGCCAGAACGTCCCGCAGCTTCTGCGCACGGCGTCGCCGGCGCCCGTTGAGCGACCTACGTAGTCCTACGCGGCTTGCTACGTACTCCCTCCGGCTCGCCTCAGTCCCTCCCCGGTGCAGGTTGGAGGTGAAGCTTACGAGCAAGCCCCGAGACAGGAGCACATCACATGCGCCGCTTCATACTCGCCCTCGCCATCGCCGTCTGCGCGCCGTCTGGTGCCCTCCCCTCGGACGCCCAGAGTCCGCCGACCTTGGCCGCGGGCGACAGTGTCCGGTTCGCCGTGCCCGGTTTCAGCTTTGAAGGCTCCGTCGTGGAGATCGCTGGTGACACGGTGACTTATCGGGGGCCTGGCCTCCCGGGCACGCGGCCCGAGGTTCGAGTGGTCCAACGAGTCGATTCGCTCCATATCCTCCTCGCCACCGCCGGCTGGCGAAGTGTCTACGCCCCGGCCGGTTACGGCATCGAGGTGGGTCGCATCATCAAGCGAAAGCGTCCTCTTCTAGCCTTGGCTTTGGGTGCCGGATGGGCGGCGACGATTGTCGCGTTCTGCGAATTGAAGGAAAGCGACGGCCCAGGTTTCCGTTCGGAGTGCGTCAGAGGACGTGCGTACGGCGCGGCAGCGGGCGGGATGGGGGTAATGATTGCCCTCGGGCTGATTCTCGAGTCGAAACGATTCGAGTGGATGGCGGCCTCGCTCCCGGGGTCCACGGAGTCTAAAGTCGGTCTACGCGTCGGGCACCGTCCCGACGGCGCCACGGAAGTCGGCTTCGCCGTTAGGTGGGGCCGGTAGGCGGAAGGCGATGCACTTCGTATTCGTGGATTTGGAAGTCATTTCGACTCCGAGTTTCGCGTAGGCCGCGGCGACAGGCAGGGTGAAGCAAGTCGACCCGTGCATGGTCGAGAGGTCGGAGCGCGGGCGGAGCGCCCCTTGAGCGTCGCGGGTTCGAGTCCCGTCTCCCGCTCTGACGACTCAGTCCTGCTCCAGGAACTCCAGGAACGAGGCCATCCCGGCCGCCTCCGTGGGCCCGCCCTCGACGTACTCGGCGGCGGTCGCCAGAAACTCCAGGTCCACCACAGGCTCGGCGGGTGTCGGTGCAGTTGGTGAGGGAGCGTCCGGCGCGACCCTGCTCTCCGCGACCACCAACGGTACGGGTGGCTCCTCGGCCTGGCCCACGCCCGCGCCGTTGCCTGAAAGCGCGGGCTCGCTCGCTGACTCGGTAGCCGGCTCGGGCTCGATCTCGCCGGTCTGGACGATGTCGGACAGGAACGACAGATCGACCAGGGGGCGTCCGGGCACGGCTTCCGTCGCGGACTCGTCCGCCGGAGCCTCGGGCTGCGCGGCCTCGGGCTGCGCGGCCTCGGCCACGGGTTCCGCCGCTGGCGCTTCCACCGGGGGCGCTTCGGCTGCGGGCGCCTCGGCCTCCGGCGCTTCGGCCTCGTCGGACTCCTCCTCGTCGGAGAGGAAGATCCTCGCTGCCGCCGGATCCTCCTCGTCCACGACGCCGTCGCCGGCGGCGTTCGCCAGCGTGCCTTCGTGCCCCGGCTCGACGCCATCCAGAGCGACGTCCCAGTCGTCCGCCGGCGGGGCGTCGGCCGGCTCGACGAGCTGCGGCCCGGTCCATTCCGAGCCGGCCCGGATCAGGTCGGCGCCGTCGAGATCGGGGTCGGGCGATGCGCTCGCCGCCGCGTGATCGATCTCGACTTCGTCCGGCAGGTCCAACAGCGGCGCCTCGGGGCTCTCGTGCCACGGCGCGGCCGCGCTCGAACTGTGCCCCCAGCCTTGATCGTCACGGCGCTCCTCACCCTCCGCGGCGCCCTCCTCGACGGGCGCGCCTTCGCTCGGCGCGTCGTCGGGCGCCGGTATCTTGTGGCTGGAGACCTCCGCCGTGGCTGTCGCCGGACGTTCCACCGTGTCTGCACCCGCCGGGGGCTCGTCTGCGCCCGTCAAGAGCGCATCCACCGCCGCGTTTTCCACCGCCGCCACGGCCATCGGCGATGCGCGCAGCCCCACCGCCTTCTTCGGCTTCCTGAAGCGATCGGTCAGCCCCCGGATGCCATCGAGCAGTGGCCCGAGCGTTCCCATGAGGGCGCCCATCGGCCCCGCGCGCCCGGCGCGCCCCATGGGCGCGGCGATGCGGTACCGGGTGAGCGCCCCCGCCGCGGACAGGACCAACAGGTGCGCGGCGTCGGGGGTCCGGAGGAGGACCGGGTCGGAGGAAATGCGCGGCCCGTCCTCCTTGGCGCCCCGCTCGACCGTGAGGTTTTCGGCGCTCCAGTCTCCGCCCTCGTGCCAGCGGTACAGGAGAAGCTCGGCCCCGCGCCTGGCGGCGACCACGATGGTGCGGCCGCTGGCCGCGGCGGCCGGCTCGCCCTCGACGCGGAACAGCGGCCCGATGGTGATGCGATCCACGGTGACGTTTTCCGCGCTCCAGGTGCCGTCCGGACCCCCCGCGTAGTGGACGATGTCGCCCGCCTCGCTGCGGCCGAACACGTGCCGGCGTCCCGCGGCGCTGCCCGCGACGCGTGGGTCGGTCGCCAGGGTCAGCGAAGCATCGCTGCCGGCCGCGTCCGCGGTCAGGTCCCTGCCCACCCAGCGGCCTCCCTCGGCCAGCCGGAACTGGAGCAGATGGCCACCCACGCCGCGCGCGAACACCTCTATGGCGCCGTCGTCGGACAGCTCTACGACCGGGGTACCCTCGATGGGCAGTCGCCGGAGCTCCGCGCGCGCCGCCCCGGGCCGCGCCGCGCGCCAGCGGCCATCGGTTTCCGCGCGGAAGTGGACGAGTTCGCCGTCGGCGTTCTTGCCCAGCACGTGGGCCTTGCCGGTCCGATCGACGACCCCGGCCACGCCGCCCAGGAGGTGCGCGGCGGCCTCCGCGCCGTATTCCTTCGACACGTTTTCCGCCGACCAGCCGCGCACGGTCGACCACGAATAGATCAGCAGGTTCCCGTCCGGGTTCACGGCCCCGAACACGGGATGACGGCCTCCCTGGAGCACCAACGGTGGTCCCCCGATCCTGAAGCGCAGGCCCGTATTCGGCTGGTCGGTGAGGTCTTCCGCCGACCAGCCGCGCGAGCCCTTGCGCAGGAAGAGCAGGTGGCCGTTGACCCCGCGCATGGCCACGCCGGGCCTACCCGACGTCACGCCCGCGAGTACCGGCGGACCGTCGAAGCGGAAGTCCGCGCCCACGTCACCCAGGTCGGCGGGGCGCTCGCGGGTCCAGCCGCCGTCGGTCGCGCGCATGAAGACCAAGTGGCCGTCGGTGTCCCGAGCGAGCACTCCCGCGCCGTTCGGGCCGACCTCCACGGCCGCGAGGTCCGGCTCGAGTCCAACCCGCTGCCGCTCGCCAACGGGCGCGACCGACGCCTCTACCGCGGGCGGTGCGGCCCGGTCGTAGGGCACCGCGATCAGCCCACGGATGTGCTCGTCGCGGCCCATGCGACCGGAGAACGCCGCGGATCCCTTGCCGAGATCGAGGAGCAACGTCGCGGCGTCGTCGCCCGGGCGGCGCGGGTCGTAGGTCCAGACCGTCGCACGCTCGGAGTCGGCTTCGTAACGCGCCCCTAGCACGAAACGGTTGCCGGTGGGGTCGGCGAACGGACCCCTCTGCCCGATCAGGAGGAGGAGTACCGGCCTGCCCGCGTCCATCTCTTTGCGGGCGCGGGCCCACTCGGCGCGGGCGAGCCGGCCGAGAGACCCGGTGCGTCCGGAGTCGGGCATGCGCTGGGCCGCGGCCGCGCGGGCCACCGTGTCCTTGGCGAGAACGTTCGCGAGTCGCAGGATGAACTCCGCGTACAGCGGATCCTCGGCTCCCGGAGCGTGCACCGTTCTCGGGATCCGACGGCCGGCCGCGAAGCGATCAATTGCAGCCCAGCACATACCCCCCGCGAGGCCGAACTCCGGCGCCACCGGCCGCCCGAGGCCGATCAGCGCGGCCGGGCAGTCGTAATCGTCGGGGAAGGGCCACCCATGGACCGATGGACGAAAACTGGGCATCTGGCGTTGTTCTCCGTTCCACGCAGACCCACGGCCGGTCTCGGCCGCAAACCGTGCGTACTCGGTTCAGGACTCGGGAACGCGCGGCCTGATCCTCGCGCGGCATCGCGCGGGCCGCTATCGGGAGAGATAACAGAAAAAAATGTGCACACGCACGCGTGTGTTTGCAACGGTCGCGTTCCCTCGAACTACATGGTGGCGCGGCCGTTGACACACTTGCGCACGCTGGTTAGACTGACGGTCTTCCTCCGGTCAGGTACGCCGCAAGTTGCGGGCCGGAACGGGGGTTGTGCTGACCGCAGCGGCGCGGACGAACGCCAGGCGCGATTCTCCGCGCCGCACGTGCGCGGACCGTCGCTTGGGTGGGCGAAGGGCTCGCGTAGCTCAGGGGTAGAGCGCTTCCTTGGTAAGGAAGAGGTCACGGGTTCAAATCCCGTCGCGAGCTCCTGCGTTTCCGTACAACCGCAACGCACTCTCGGAAAACGAACCATGGCCAAGGCGAAGTTTGAGCGGACGAAGCCGCACGTAAACGTGGGGACGATAGGTCACGTAGACCACGGCAAGACGACGTTGACGG
>JBDLIA010000141.1 GCA_039715185.1 Gemmatimonadota bacterium | reverse complement strand
TTCATCTACGTGATGAAGGACCTCTGCAAGGTCGTCCCTCCCAAGCGCGAGGTGCTCAAGGGCATCTGGCTGTCCTTCTACCCCGGCGCGAAGATCGGGGTCGTGGGACCCAACGGCTCGGGCAAGAGCACGCTGCTCCGCATCATGGCGGGCGTCGACACCGACTTCCAGGGCGAGGCCTGGCCCGCCAAGGGCACGCGCATCGGTTATCTGCCGCAGGAGCCCGAACTCGACCCGGCTCTGGACGTGCGCGGCAACGTCGAGGTCGCCGTGACCGAGCAGCGCTCCCTGCTGGCCCGCTACGACGAGGTCAACGCGCGCTTCGCCGAGCCCATGTCGGACGACGAGATGCAGGCGCTCATCGAGGAGCAGGGCCGCATCCAGGACGCCATCGAAGCGGGTGGCTTGTGGGATCTGGATCGCAGGATCGAGGTCGCGATGGACGCGCTTCGGCTGCCCCCGGGCGACGCCGAGGTCGGTCCCCTGTCGGGGGGCGAGCGGCGCCGGGTGGCGCTATGCCGCGTGCTCCTGTCGGAGCCCGACATGCTGCTGCTGGACGAGCCCACGAACCACCTGGACGCCGAGTCGGTGGCCTGGCTGGAGCGGCACCTGACCGAGTTTCGAGGCACCATCGTCGCCGTCACCCACGACAGGTACTTCCTGGACAACGTCGCCGAGTGGATCCTGGAGCTCGACCGGGGAGCGGGATTCCCCTACGAGGGCAACTACTCGTCGTGGTTGGAGCAGAAGCGAGAGCGGCTCCGGGTGCAGGAGAAGGGCGAGTCGGCCCGCCAGCGCACCCTGCAGCGCGAGTTGGAGTGGGTGCGCATGGCCCCGCGCGCGCGCCACGCCAAGGGCAAGGCGCGCCTCAGCGCGTTCGAGGAGCTGTCGGCGCGAGACCCGTCCGAGCAGATCCGCACGGCGGAGATCCTCATACCACCCGGGCCTCGGTTGGGCGATGAGGTGATCGTCGCCGAAGACCTGTCCAAGGCATACGGCGACAAGCTCCTGTTCGACGACCTTTCGTTCAGCGTCCCGCGGGGTGCGCTGGTGGGCATCATCGGACCGAACGGCGCGGGCAAGACGACCCTCTTCCGGCTGCTGACGGGGCAGGAGCAGCCCGACGGGGGCTCGCTGCGGCTGGGCCACACGGTCCGCCTGTCCTACGTGGACCAGTCCCGAGAAAGGCTCGCGCCCGACAACAGCGTGTGGCAGGAGGTCACCGGCGGGCGGGAGACGATCCCCGTAGGCAACGCCGAGATGAACAGTCGCGCGTACCTGTCGGGCTTCAACTTCCGCGGGCCCGATCAGCAGAAGAAGGTGGGCGTGCTGTCCGGAGGCGAGCGCAACCGCGTACACCTCGCCAAGCTCCTCCAGTCAGGCGGCAACGTCCTGCTGTTGGACGAGCCCACCAACGACCTCGACGTGGACACGCTGCGGGCGCTGGAAGACGCCATCCTGCGCTTCGCGGGCTGCGCGCTGGTGATCAGCCACGACCGCTGGTTTCTGGACCGCATCGCCACGCACATGCTGGTCTTCGAGGGGAACAGCGAGTTCCGCTGGCTGGAGGGCAACTTCCACGACTACGAGGAGGATCGGCGCCGCCGCCTCGGGTCGGACGCGGAACAGCCGCACCGCATCCGCTACCGGAAGCTGAGCGCCGGCTAGCCGGTCGATGGCCCGGCCACGCAAAGAATCTGGCTGCCGTTTGGAGGCGGCGTTACGTTGCACGCGGTCACTCTCCCCGGACTGACCACGGACATCACGGACATGGCCGACACGAACGGGTCGGACTCCCAGCCTTCCCCGCCGTCGGAGGATGCCCTCACGACGGCGGACATCTCGCTATCCAACGGCGGACCGAGGGGCGGGCGCGCATGGTCCATGCGCAACTGGCCCATCCTCTGGAAACTCCTGGCGATGGTCGCGGTCATCCTGGCGCTCACCACGGCGCTGGTCCTGTCCCTCATAAGCCGCGCCGGCGACGAAGCCGAGACCGTAGACAGGCTGGCCTTCCAGGAGGTGGGCGGGCTGGGTCGGGTGCTGAACATCGACCGGGACGCCTACCAGGCGGCGTTGGGGCTCGCCCACGCCGCGGCGGCCGTGGACCCCACCGAACGCGACCGGTGGCTCGCGTTCTACGACGAAAACATCGAACAGACCGGGAGCCGCCTGGACGCCTACCTCGGCATCGACCGGCTACAAGCCGAGCGGCGCGCCGTGGCCGAGCAAGCCGCGCGATCGCGCGCGGCGCTCGTCGACGCGGGAGGCGCCGCGCGCGGACTGATCTCGCGCTCCGCGGACCCCTCCAGCATCCGCGCGGCGTTGAGCCGAATGCAGAGCGCGCTGGACGACTTCCGGGTGCCCATCGACGAGCTCGAGCAGAGTCACGATGCACAAAGCAGCGGGCTCGGCAGCCAGGTGAAGGCTGACATCGAGTCGACGCGTCGCTGGGCCTGGTTGGGCCTGTTCGCGGTGGTCGTCCTGGGCTCGCTGCTGGCGTGGTACATCACCCGTCAGATCACGCGCCCGCTGGTGGTCGCCGTACGCAAGACGGAGCGCCTGGCGCGCGGCGACTTGACCGTGGGCCAGATCGATCACGACGGCTCCACGGAGATCACGCGGCGCGACGAGGTGGGCCGCCTGGTGCGCTCCTTCAACCTCATGCTCGAAGACTTTCGTGTTCTCCTGGGCCGCATCCGATCGGTGAGCGACGACGTCGCGGACAACGCGGGGGAGATCGCCAGCGTCGCGCACGAGTCCGCCAGCGCGGTCGTCGAGCTGGACGCGGCGATCGAGCAGATCGCCCAGGCGGCGCAGCAGCAGGCGCAGCGGAGCCAGGAAGTGGCGGGGGTGGTGGGCGAGATCTCGCAGGCCACGGCCGAGGTATCCTCGGCCGCGGTCGCGCTCGCCACGTCGTCGCAGTCCAGCGTCCAGGTCGCCCGCGAGGGCTCCGAGACGGTGGAACACGCGCTCCAGGGTATCCGTGAAGCGGGCGAGAGGGTGGGCCAGACGGCCCGCACGGTTGAAGCCCTGGAGGAGCACTCGGGGCGCATCGAATCCATCGTCGAGACGATCCTGGAGATCGCCGGGCAGACCAACCTCCTCGCCATCAACGCCTCCATCGTGGCCGCCCGCGCGGGTGAAGAGGGTCGCGCCTTCGGGGTGGTGGCGGGCGAGATCCGCAAGCTGGCCGAACGCGCCTCCGCCGCCGCCGCCCAGATCAGCGACCTGGTCGGCAACATCCGCTCGGGCGTCGCCGGGTCGGTGCACGCGATGAGAGACGAGGTGGGGCAGGTAGAGGCCGCGGTGCGCGAGGCCGGCCGGTCCGCCGAGGCGCTCCAGCGCATCGTCGCGTCTCTGGAAGCCACCAACGAGCAGGCGCAGGCCATTTCGGGCCGCGCGCGAAATATCGACGTCGCCGTGTCGCGCGGCCGCGCGGCGGTCGAGGACCTCGCCAGTGGCGCCGAAGAGGAGGCCGCCACGGCGGAAGAGATGGCCGCCCAGAGCTCCCAGGTCGGGGCCGCGGTGCGCAGGCTGGTCACCGAGGACGGCGCGGACGGAAACGGCAAGGTTGCGTCCGTCCAGGCGCTGGAGCGGACGGCGCTGGACCTCAAGGAGCTGCTCGGGCGCTTTCGGTTCTGAAGGGGGAGGCGCCGGACGCCTCCCCCTCTTTTTCTCGAGAGCGTGGGATAGTCTAGAGCGCCACCGCTAGACCGCCATTGCCCCGCTGATCGGCGCGAACAACTCCTCGGCGACCAGCAGGATCTCCGTCACCGCGTCGACTATGTCCACGAGCGCCTGGACCTCGACTTCCGTGAGCTCGCTGCCGTCGGGCCGCGTGAACTGCGGGTTGAGCGCCGTGCCGGCCACGAGAATCACGGGCGAGCCGTTGAACGTAATCTGGCCATCGATCGCCCCCGTGGCGCTCTCCGTCACGTTCAGGACCACCACGTCGGAGCCCTCGCGCAGGGTCATGGTCGACGCGAAACCGGACGTCTCCTGAGTCAGGTCCAGGGACGCGGCCGCCTGGAAGCCGAGCGACAGGCCCGCCACGTCGAACGCGTAGTCGACCGTGAAAGTCCCGGCGCCGGTCTGATCGAGCGACAGCCCCTGGTCCAGGTCGAAGGTGACCGTCTGGGTGCCGTCGGACACGAACCCTCTGGCCAGCAGCGTGACTGTCACCGTCTCCCCGACCACCTGGATGGAGACGTCGATGAAGTAGTCGACGAGCGTGACGTCGGACGCGCCCGACGTATCGACGAGCAGGATGCCGAGCCGCGTCGAGGCAGGGCTGCCGTCGTCGGTGAGGTCCAGGTAGCCGACCTCGACCAGCGGCTCCACCGGCAGCCGGGTCAGGGGGTTGATCGCGTAGGCGATGAACCGGACCCCGTTCGCGGGCGCGCCCGGCAGGGTGTCGTCGGGCACGTAGCCCGTTCCACCCCACACGAACGTCTTCCCCAGCAGATTGCTCGGGAAGATGGGTTCCGCCCCTACCGACGACGTCGCCGACAGGTTAGGCAGTAGCGCGGACGCGGCGAGGCCGAGCTTGGCGTCTCCCACCTCGGCGATGCCGGCGAGGCCGCCGGACTCCGGCGAGATCGAAGCCAGCGCCGGGAACAGCGCGGGAGCAGCGGCGGTGTTCGCCAGGCCCTGGGCCGCGAGCAGCAGGGTCGTGGTGGCGTCCTGGCTGACGGCGCCCAGGACCGCGTCCAGATCATTGGCCGCGGCCTGCTCGTCGAAATCGACCGGCGGAGCCGTGCCGTCGTCGTCGCCTCCGCACGCTACCAGCATGCCCGACAGGAGGAGGGTCGTGAGGGCGAACGAGCGCGCGCTGGTGCCCCCGCGGGTGTTCTTCCACATAGGTAATCCTGGATGTTGGTGACAGAACTGTCGGGGAGGGAGTAGCAAATTATACGGCCATCCGCGAACGCGGAAGTGTTTTGTGTAGAGTCTAGTGTGCCGGCGCGGAAGTCCCGTGTGCACCGAGGCGCGTGATGCGCCCGCGGGGCAAGGCGGAACGACGCGCCGTAGCCGTCGCTACGGCAAGGA
>JBDLIA010000140.1 GCA_039715185.1 Gemmatimonadota bacterium | reverse complement strand
GTGAGCTCGGTCGCGGAGTTTCCGACGGTGGCGCACGTGTGGCTGGCGCAGGAGCGGCGCGGCGCTCGGGTGCACCAGATAGAAGCGCCGGCGGGCACCATCGACGTGGGCGCCTACGTGGACGCGATCGACGAGCGCGCGCGCATCGTGTCGATCCCCCTGGGCCTCTACCTGACCGGCCACATGCCCGACGTGGCTCCGGTCGTGGAGCGGGCCCGGGCGGTGGGGGCGCTGGTCTTCTGCGACGCGTACCAGGTCGCGGGGGCCCGCTCCGTGGACGCGCCGGCGCTGGGGGTGGACGTGCTGGCCTCCGGGTGCGTGAAGTACCTGCTGGGCACCGCGGGCATCGCTTTCGCCTACGTACGCCCGGAGGCGTGGGCCTCCATGGAACCGGCCGTCACCGGTTGGTTCGGGCGGAGCGAGCCGTTCGCGTACGACCCGCGCCGCCTGGACTGGGCCGACGGGGCTCGCCGCCTGGACACGGGCACTCCCCCCATCCTGCCCGCCTACGTGGCGCGCGCGGCGCTGGACGAGCTGAGTGCCCTCGGCATGGCGCAGGTGGGCGAATGGACCGCGGCGCTCGCCGAGGCGACCAGGACCGGCGCCGCCGAGCGGGGCCTCTCGGTGCTGGCGGCGCCTCGACCAGGCGCTCCCCACACGCCCACCACGTCCGTGCTGTGTCACGACGTCCGGGGCGGTTCGGCGGGCGTAGAGGTCTCGCTGCGCGAGCGGGGGGTCCTCGCCTCCGCGCGGGGCCCCGTGATCCGGCTGTCACCCCACGCCTACAACACGCTCGACGAGGTGGACGTGGCGCTGGACGCGCTCGCCGACCTGCTGATCGGCGCGCCCCGGGGCGCGAGCGCGACCCCACCCGCGTGACCGACGGCGCCACGAGCGGCCCGGGCGGCGTCGAGCCGGGCGGGGCAGGGGCCACCGAGCGCCGCACGCTGTTCAGCTCCCGCGCCGCGGCCGTCATGGCCACCGTCGGGGTCGCCATCGGGCTGGGGAACTTCTGGCGCTTTCCGTACCTGGCCGGGCGCTTCGGCGGCGCCGCCTTCGTCGCCTTCTACGTGCTGTGCGTGGTGGCGATCGGTGTGCCCGCGGTGATGGCCGAATGGACCCTCGGCCGCGAGACGCGACGCGGTCCGGTAGGCGCGTACGCGCGGGCGGGGCTGCCCTTCGGGCGCGCCGCCGGCTGGTTCTTCTTCGTCGTGGTCGCCGCCGCCATGGCGTACTACTCGGTCGCCGTCGGCTGGGTGCTCGCGTTCGCCGTCGGCCAGGCCGGCGCTGTGATCGGCGCCCGACTCGATGCGGCGGCGGTGCTTCCCCCGGACGCGGGCTTCGAGGCCCGCTCCCTCGCGCTGCAGGTGATCGCCAGCGGGGTCGTTCTGGTCGCCGCGGCCGCGGTCGTCGCGAAGGGGCTCCGCGCGGGCATCGAGCGCGCCAGCCGTCTGCTGGTCCCGGCCCTGGGCGCGATCCTGCTGCTGGTCATCGTCAGATCGCTTACTCTGCCCGGTGCTGGCGCAGGGCTCTCCTGGTACCTGTTCAAGGTCGACTGGTCGGGGCTTACCGGCAGGGCGATGGCCGCGGCGCTCGGACAGGCGATCTTCTCCCTGTCGCTCGGCGGCACCTTCATGGTGGTCTACGGTTCCTACATGAACCACGACGTGGACCTGCGATCCAGCGCCGTTTGGCACGCCTTTGCGGATACCGGGGCCGGTCTTCTGGCCGGCCTGGCCATCTTCCCGGCGGTGTTCGCGCTGGGCCTGGAGCCGGACAGCGGCCCCGGCCTCATCTTCGACACGCTGCCGCGCGTCTTCGACGCGATGCCGGGCGGCGCGCTCTTCGGGCTGCTGTTTTTCCTGGCGCTGCTCCTGGGGGCGTTCCTGGCCGACGTCGCCGCGCTCGAAGTGCTCGTCGCGGGCCTCACCGACACGCTGGGGATCGATCGCCGGCGGGCCGTGCGCATCTGCCTCGCGATCGTGTTCGTCCTGGCGGTCCCGCCCATGATCAGCATGCGCATTTTCGTCCCCTGGGACCTGGCCTTCGGCTCGGGCGTGCAGACGTTCGGGGCCCTGCTGGCGGTGGTGACGGTGGGGTGGTGCCTGAGCCGCGCGCGCGCGCTGTCGCACATAGCCGCCGCGGACTCGCGGGCGAGCGGGCGATTCCTGCTTTTCTGGCTGCGCTTCGTGGTGCCGGCCGGCATCCTGCTGGTGTGGATCTGGTGGGCGCTCACGGATCTGCTGGGGGTCGTCACGGCAGCGTAGCGGCCTGTTCTACTGGTGCCCCCACTGAGGCCCGTCGTACTATGATCCCACGAAACGTTAACGCTTCGGACACAGACTACCCACGCGGCACCTCGACACCCGCAGCGAGCGCCCTGGATAAGGATCCGTTCACCACGTGCATCCCACGGGAGAGAGTACCATGAGGTCTATCCCACGCCCCGCGTTCGCCGGCGTCGTCCTGTTCCTGGTGGCCTGTGGCGGCGGCTCCGCGCCCGCCCAGCCGTCACCCCAGGAGGCGGCGGCCAAGGACAGCCCGTTCAAGCCGTATTCAGAAGTGCTCAAGGACACGGAGGCCCACGAGGGGCTCTTCAAGACCCACGTCAAGCGCGACAACACGCTCTTCATGGAGATCGCGCCGGAGCAGCTCGATACCGACTTCGGCATGGTCATCCACTACTCGAAGGGCGTCGGGGTCTACAACGCACACGACGGGCTGCCTCGCAGCGGCGCGCAGCTAATGCGCTTCGAGCGCCATGGGGACAAGCTCTACCTGGTGCACAGGAACACCCGCTTCACGGCCGATGCCGGCTCGGCGATGCTGAATTCGCTCGAGGACAACGTCGGGCACTCCATCGTGGCGGCTTTCGACGTCAAGGCGCAGGAAGACTCGACCGAAGCCCTGGTGATCGACGTCACGAGCTTCTTCGTGTCGGACTACACCAATATCGGCAACAACCTGAAGCGCTACTACGGCAACAAGCCGGTGTCCTTCGACAAGGGGCGCAGCTACCTGTCGACCGTGATGGCATTCCCGGAGAACGTGGAGATCGACGCCGCGCTGACGTTCAAGGCGAACGACCCGCCGGTCGCCTCGCGCGGCGCGGGCGTGTCCGACTTCCGGTCGATCCCGATCGGCGTGCGGTACTCGCTATTCGCGCTTCCCGAGGAGCCGATGATGCCGCGCGTAGCCGACGACCGCGTCGGGCACTTCCTCACCGCCATGCGGGACTTCTCGCGCGACCGCGAGCCGACGCCGATGGTGCGCTTCGTGAACCGCTGGAGGCTGGAGAAGGCCGATCCGACGGCGGCAGTGTCCGAGCCCGTCGAGCCGGTCGTCTACTACATCGACCGGAGCGTGCCCGACGAGTACCGGGGGTACGTGCGTGACGGCATCGAGGCCTGGAACAAGGCGTACGAGGCCGCGGGATTCCGCAACGCGATCGTGGCGAAGGACGCGCCCGACGACCCGGACTGGAGCGCCGAGGACGCGCGCTATTCGACCGTGCGGTGGACCGCGGCGCACGAGATGGGCTACGCGATAGGACCCTCGCAGGTCGACCCGCGCACGGGGGAGATCCTGAACGCGGACATCCTGATTTCTTCGATATTCGTGACCGGCTGGGCCAACGAGTACGCCCAGCAGATCGGGCCGCTGGCGCTGGCAGGAACCGAAGCGGCCGCGGCCGCGCCGTTCACCGGCGGCCTCTGGGGCCGCATGGCCGAGGCGCAGGCGTACACGCGGTCGCTGCCCGGTCACATCGCCGAGTACGTCTGCCTGGCCGAGATGGGCAAGGCGCACCAGCTCGGCTTCCAGCACGCGGCCATGGCCGCGCTGGGCCGCATCGACGGCACCTCGCCCATGCCCGACGCCCACCTGGCCGAGATGCTGAAGGACCTCATCATGCACGAGGTGGGGCACACGCTGGGCCTGCGCCACAACTTCCGCGCGTCCTCGGCGATCTCCTGGGACAAGCTGAACGACAAGCAGTACACGCGCGAGAACGGCCTGGCGGTGTCCGTGATGGACTACAACCCCGCCAACATTCAGGCCGACGAGAGCGAGCAGGGCTTCTACTCGATGGTCGAGGTGGGCTCTTACGACGTGTGGGCAATCCGCTACGCCTACACGCCGATCTACGAGGACGAGGGCAAGGGCGCACTGTCGGGCACCGACCCCGTGGCCAACCCTGAGGACGAGCGCGATGTGTTGCTGGCCATCGCGAGCGAGGCGACCAAGCCTCTGCACGCCTACAACACCGACGAGGACACGCACCTCGGACCACTGGGCGTGGACCCCTATAGCAACACGTGGGACCTGAGCGCCGACCCCCTGGCGTACGCCCGGGACCGCGCCGATCTCGTGGCGCGCATCTACCCGGAGATGGAGGACCGCCTGATCGGCGAGCACGACGGCTATCAGCGTCTCCGTTCGGCCGTTCCGGGGCTCATCTTCGAGCGCTGGCAGGCGCTGGTGCCGGTCACCAAGATGATCGGCGGGTCGGAGTTCTTCCGTCACCACCGCGGCGACCCGGACGCCAAGTCTCCGTTCGTGCCGATTCCGGAAGAGCGCGAGCGTGAGGCCCTGGCGCTGATCATCGACCAGGCGTTCGCGCCGGGCGCGTTCGAGATCGCTCCCGAGGTGCTCAACAAGCTCCCGCCCAATCGCTACTCCGACTGGACCGCCAACCGGAATCCGCCGGTCGACTACCCGATCCACGGCACCGTCGGCTTCGTGCAGGGCAACCTGCTGTCGCAGCTCATGCACAACGGTCGCCTGATCCGCATGATCGACAACGAGGTGCGCGTGGCCGACGGCGAGGGCACGCTGACGGTGGCCGAGCTGTTCGACGAGCTGACCCGCGGCATCTGGACCGAGGCGGGCTGGAACGGCCGCGCCGCGCGCAACGTGGACAGCTTCCGCCGCAACCTGCAGCGCGCCCACCTGGAGCAACTGGTAACCAAGCTGCTGGATCGCCGCGCGGGAGCGCCGTCGGCGTTCAACCCGCGTACGCCCGAGGACGCGCGCTCGCTGGCGCGCTACGAGCTGTCCCGGCTG
>JBDLIA010000139.1 GCA_039715185.1 Gemmatimonadota bacterium | reverse complement strand
GCGATGCCGCGCAGGTCCCCCGCGACGCGACGCAGCCCCGACCCCGGAAACCGCTCCGCGATGCGGCGCTCCAGCCGCTCGAGCGTGTGCCGGATATGCGTGAGTTCGAGTTGCACGAAGGCAAGCTAACATCCGCCGCGCCGCGCCGGGGGGCGGTGGGACCGCGCGACGGGGCGAGACAGGGCTGTCCCGAAGGGTGAGACAAGGAAGTCGCACCGACGCGTCCCGCGTAGGCCGGCGATGGGGCCCCGGGAGGCCCTCCTGCCCCACAGACGGCGGCGATCTCGGGTGGAACGCCGATCATTGCTCTACCGGCACGCTGGGTGCCTGCTCCCGTGTTCGGGAGCGCGTGTCGTGTGCACGCGGACGGTTGGCTCAGCGTCGGCCGGCCCGAAAGCCCACAGCTACTCTAGCCCCACTTCGTCATGAACAAGCCCGCGCCATCCAAGCCGATGCTGTCGGCAACCCCCACCGAGTTGCACCAAGGCGATCGCCTCACGCTGACCGGGCGTGGCTGGCCCGACTGCCCGATCAGCATCCGGATCGGGAAACAGAGCGCAACGGTCGTGAGGATCGGGTACGGCTTTCCCGCCGGAGGACAGGTGCGACCCGCCGGAGACGGCACCTTCGTGGCCGCGCTGTCCACCGCCGACATCCCCGCCGGCGAACGACGGATCACGGCGCAGGCGGCGGAAGCGTCGGCCTACGCCAAGGTGCGTATCCTCGAACAGCCGGGTCCCGGCTCCGACGGCCCGATCGTGAAGCACGCCTGGCGTGCGCGCGAGTTCTTCGAGCGCCGCTTCGGCCACCTGGGGTTCGTGCCGGCCGGCACCAGGGAAACCCAGATCCGGCAGCTCCGCAACATAGGCGAGCGAGCCGGAGGCGGACCTCGGCCCGCTCCCGGCGCCGACGACGTCTTCGCGCAGCCTGACCCGGCGGTCTGTAACTGGACGCCTGTGGGGCCCGCACCCGCCGTGACGAGCAGCGGGGTGGGCTGGGCGGGGCGCACCCTGGCCATCGCCATCGACCCGACCGCACCGGATACGGTTTACGTCGGGACCGCGGGCGGGGGCGTCTGGAAGACGACGGACGGCGGCGACACCTGGACGCCGTTGACCGACTATCAGGCAAGCCTGTCGATAGGCGCGATTGCCATCGATCCGACGAATGCGCAGCGCCTCCTGGCCGGGACCGGCGAATACAACAACGGCTACGTGGGCACGTACTACGGCGCCGGCGTCCTGCGGTCGGTCGATGGGGGGGCGAACTGGAGCGAGCACGGCGCAGCCACCTTCGAGCGCGCCGAGATCTCCCGCATCGCATACGATCCGTCCGACGCCACGGGCATGTCGGTGTTCTTGTCGTCCTCGGTTGGCGTCTACCACTCCCCCGACGGCGGCGTAAACTGGAACCTGCTGGAGGCTGGAGACTTCAGCGGCCTGGTCGTCTTCGGGACCGGCGGCAACAAGCTCAAGGCCATCGCCGGTCGCCTCGGCGACGGCCTCTACGAAGCCACCAGGACGGGCAATTCGTGGTCGGCGTGGAGCAAGATCACCGATCCCGTGATGCCCGCCAACCTCGGGCGCATCGCGCTGGGCCAGCGCGGCTTCAACTCCAAGACCGTGTATGCGTTGTTCGAGCGATTCGGCGGCTTCGAGGCGGTCGTGTCCACCAACAATGGCGGCAACAACTGGAGCTCGGTGGACGTGCGGCTGAATAAGACTCCGACGGTCGGGGTGCTCGAAGCCGCCGGACACGACCATACGCTCACCATCCCCGCCACCGACATGACGGCACCCACGGCGGCTCACACGTACACGACTGGTTCCGGCGGGGCGCCGGTTCACACCCACCAGGTCACGCTGGATGCGGACACCTTCGAGCGCGTGGCGCGGGGCAGCGTCGTGGTGGCTACGACCGACGCCGATGGAAGCGGCCACCAGCACACCGTGGTCATCACGTCCACCGGCCAGGGAGGCTACAACCTGCACGTTTCCCCGCACCCCGACGACCCCAACACGGTCTTTCTCGGTGAGGTCCGACTGTGGCGGTCCACCAGCGGCGGCGGGGTCTTCAACGAGGCCACCGGCATCCACGTGGACCACCACGCGTTCGCGTTCGATCGCACCGCGGCGGCCACGGCGTGGGCCGGGAGCGATGGCGGAGTCTGGAAATCCGCCGATACGGGCGCGACCTGGAGTCACAGAAACCGCGACCTCGCGACGCTGATGTACATCGACCTGGCGCAGCACCCCGACTGGGAGTCGGTCCTGCTCGCGGGCACGCAGGACAACGGGACGCACCGCTACGAGGGGTCACCAGCCTGGCTCGTGTCAGTCAGCGGCGACGGGGGCTTCGCGGCGATCGACCCCGGGCTGCCAACGCGGATGTATCATCTGTTCTTCGCGCTTCGGATCCAGCGCTCCGACGGCGCCGGCCAGCCCGGTACGTGGGCCAACAAGAACAGCGGCCTCAGCGGCTCTTCTCAGTTCTACGCCCCGTTCACGCTCGATCCTTCGAACCCGAATACCTGCTTCGTGGGGGGCACGGAGTTGTTTCGGAGCGCGAACAACGCCGATAGCTGGGACCCGGTCACGGACTCGATCGGAGAGAACATCACCGCCATCGCCGTGCACCCGACCGACTCCGACGTGGTGTACGTAGGCACCAGCACAGGCAAGATCTTCCTGGTGGCCAACTCGGGCGCGTGGGCCCTCGCGGACGTCAGCGCGACCGACCTCAGCGCTCCCCCCTACCCCGTGGGCGTCCACGTGTCGGACCTCGCGGTAGATCCGGCGGGGACGCTCTGGGCCACGGTCGGTGCCGTGCTGTGGACGGAGGCCACCGGCGAGTTCAGCAACGACCACGTGTGGCGGCTGCAGTCAGGCGCCGGGGCGACGTGGGAGAACCGGTCGACGGGCCTCGCGCAGGCGAACCCCATCAACGCGATCGCGATCGACCCGGCCAACCCGAGCCGGCTCTTCTGCGGCGGCGACGTGGGGGTTTTTCGGACCGATTCGGCGGGCGCCATGTGGCAGCCCTGGGATCAGGGCCTGCCCAACGCACCCGTGTACCGCCTTGCGATCCACGGCCCGCGCCGGCTGGTGCGCGCCGCGACCCACGGCCGTTCGATCTGGGAGCGCCCGATCGACACGGCCAGTTGCCCGCTGGTGGATTTGTACGTCCGCGACAACATCCTGGACTCCGGACGCGTCACCCCTTCCCCGTCCCACCTGCCGCACCCGTTCGATGCGGGCAAGACGGTCTACTGGTGGCAGAGCGCCGACGTGAAGGTGGATTCCTCGGACCCAGATCCGTTCCAGACCACCGACCCCATCGATGACACCATAGAGTTCATGCTGTTGAATCATCGAGATCCGGTGCGCGAGAAGGTGAACCGGTTCTCCGTGCAGGTCCACAATCGGGGCGTTCTGAAGGCCACCAATGTGAGGGCGAGGGCGTTCTTCGCCGACGCCTCCGCAGGTCTTCCAGCTCTCCCCGCCGACTTCTGGAGCGCCGGAAGACCGTTCGTGGGAACGCCCCTCGCGACCGACTGGACGCCCATCGGACCGACGAAGACCGTAGCGGAGCTCGAGCCGGCGGAGCCGGCCGTGCTCACGTGGGAGTGGACCGTCGCAGCGGGCGCTGCAAAGCACTCGTGCCTGCTGGCGGTCGTCACCTGCGACGAAGATCCCATCTCTGCCGCGGGTGTGTTCGACCTCGACACGTTGGTCCCCGGACACAAGCACGCCACGCTCAAGAACCTCCACTTGGTAAACGCGACAGCGCCGGCCACGGGCACTCCGGACGGCGCGTGGCAGATCGCCTTCCACAATCCCGGGCCACGGCCTCGTCAATACGACGTCGTCATCGACTGGGGTGACCTGCCCGACCGGGCCACGCTGTTCCTGGCGGCCGAGCGGCTGGGACAGGATCGCTGGGAGCCGAAGGTGGCCGGGCGCGATCAGCGGGTGCGTCCGGCGCCTGGGAAGGAGGTCCTGCCCGGCCGGCTCCCGGACGGCTGCGGAGGCTGGCGCCGCTTCGATCTCGACGGCGCGTTGGCGTTGCGGAGGCCCAAGACCGGCGAGACGCGATTGGGAGGGCTGATCGTCCCCGCAGGGGGGCGCCGCACGCTCGCGCTCAACATGGGTCGCCTGCGCCTGGAGGGAGACGCCCAGTTCAGCGTTCTCCAGACGATGCGCAAGAGGACCCTGGGAGGAAGCACCTACCTCGTGCGCGGTCGGCGAACGGAGGAATAGGGCGTGGACCCGCTCGCCCTCGTCGTGCTCGCGACAGCGGTCGCGGGCTCCTTCCTGGTGTCCGCCACGGCGGGCCTGGGCGGCTCCCTCATCCTGGTGCCCACGCTCGTGATAGCGCTCGGCCCCAAGGAGGGAGTGGCGCTCGCCGCTCTCCTGCTGGGTGGAAACAACGTCTTCAAGGTGGTGGCCTACCGGCGCGCCATCCCTTGGCGCGGGGTGGCGTTGGTAGCGATATCGCTCGGCGCGGGCGCGTGGCTCGGAGCGAGTCTTCTGGTCGCGGCTCCCGCCGGCGCGGTCGCGGTGGCCGTTCTCGTCGCGTTGGCGACGAGCCTGCTGCTCGAGCGCCGGTCACTGGTCGCGCTCCGCAAAGCGTCCGGGCCCACGCTCGCCTTCGCCGCCGGGGCGACGTCGGGGTTCTCGGGTACGTCCGGCCCGCTCAAGGGCGTGGCCCTCCGCAACCTGGGCTTCGATCGCTTCCACCTCGTCGGGGCGGCGTCCGTGGTCTCCCTCGTCGGCGACGCGACCAAGGCGGCCGTGTTCGTGGAGGCCTCGCTGCTGGGGCCACGCGCGCTCACGGCCGCGATCCTGGCGTTCCCACTGATGCCCCTGGCCACCTTCGCGGGCCGTTGGCTCAACGCCCGCTTGGGAGAGGTCGGGTATGCGGCGCTGTTCTGGTCGGTCATCGCCGGGTACGCGGTGCGGCTGGTCGTCTAGGCGCTCGCCAGAAGCGGCGAGCTCCTTGACCATCGCCCTTCATCGTATTATTACGATTACATGAACAAAGTCGACTCGATCTTCGGCGGGACCCGATCGCGGGCCGGCGCCGCCGCGAGCCCCGGCGTCCCCCCGGCGTGCTGTTCGCTCGACATCGACCGGCGGGATGAGGAGCGCCTCATCGGCATGTTCAGGGGACTGAGCAACCCCATCCGCTTCGAGATCCTGCAGTTCCTGCTCACGCACCCCGGGTGCATCACGGGCAGCATCGTCGACCACCTGCCGCGCTCGCAGGCGACGGTCTCGCAG
>JBDLIA010000138.1 GCA_039715185.1 Gemmatimonadota bacterium | reverse complement strand
GCGGGCGCGGGGTCATCGCACGCGGCGGCCACCAGGACGGTGACCAGCAGCAGGCTCGCCGCTCGCGCGCCCGTGTTCTCACGGCGCGCCGATATCGTCCTAAGCACGTTCATCACTCCTCAACTCGTCTGGGTCACGTCGGCCGGATCGCGGACCTCGATGCGCTCCGGGAGCGCGTCGCGATCGTCGGTTCCCAGCACGCCCATTACCGTGTAGATCTCCCCCGCTATCCAGCTGGCGGTCGTCACGCCGGTCCGGCTGTCGCCGAACACCGGGAACGTGTCGCTGGCGGCGTCCTCGAGGAGGACGAGTTGGTTGCCGAACGACAGCGTGTCCACGGAGAGAACGGTCCCGCTTGTGATGGTCACGAGTTGGCCCGCGAAGGTACCCGCGTTGATCTCCGCGCCGGTGACCCCCCTAGGCGCTGGCGGCGCCTCGTTACCCAGGACCGTGACCGTGGACAGGTTACCGAGCTGAACTTCGCTGCGGAACGAACTCACGGTGCCGCGCATCCGGATGCGGTCTCCCCTCTGCAGCGCGGCTCCAGCGATGGTCGCCAGGTCGAAGTCGAACACGGAAATCCCACCGGTGGCGTCCTGGAAGAAGACGGCGCGGTCGTCGAAGGACGGCGCGAACGTCACGACGCCTTCCACGGTGACCGCAACCCCATCCATGCCGCGCGCGTCCGCGATCGAAATCACGGAGCCGCCCAGCACGACGTCGGACGGCTGACGCACCTCGACTCGATGCGCGAGCGCGTCGCGGTCGTCGGTGCCGAGCACGCCCGTCACGGCGTAGGTCTGGCCCGCTTCCCAGGTGGCGGTCGTCACGTTGGTGCGGCTGTCGCCGAACACCGGGAACGTGTCGCCGGCGGCGTCCTCGAGGAAGACGCGCTGGTTGCCGAACGACAGCGTATCGACCGATAGCACGGTACCGTCTATGGTCACGAGTTGGCCGGCGAAGGTGCCCACGTTGATCTCCGCCGCGGTGACCGACCGTGGGTCCGGCTCGGCGACCGTGCCCAGGATCTCCACGGCGCTGACGCTCCCGATCTGCACCTCGCCGCGGAACGCGCCGCTGATGCCCGTCATGCGGATCGAATCGCCGACGGCCAGGTCGCGCCCGGCAAGCGTGGACAGGTTGAAGTCGAAGACCGACAGTCCGCCCGTCCCGTCCTGGAAGAAGATCACCCGCGTGTCGAAGGAGGGCGCGAAGGTGACGACGCCCTCCACCGTGACGACCGAGCCCTGGGCGGCGCGCGCGTCCGCGATCGGGATCACCAGGTTGCCGGTGAACTCCACGAACGCCTGGATGGCCCCGCCGGCGTCCACCGTGACCGGGATCTCATTGCCGCCGACGATCTGGATGGTCTCGAACGGGGTCAGCACGATCGTGTAGCTCCCCGGTCGAACGCCCGCGAAGCTGAACGCACCGGCGGCGTCCGCGGCCGTGCTCGCGACCGTCTCCGCCCCGGCGAGGAGCGCCACCGGTATCCCCGCGGCGGGCGTGTCCTGCGCCGGATCGAAGTCGCCGCTCATGTCGTCGTCGCGGAAGACCACCCCCGAGACCGTGCCGGGCTGGAACGCGTACCGGAACTCGGCCTCCAGCGCCGCCCCCTGGAATGGCGCCGCGACGGACACCTGCGTGCCGCTCGAGAGCACCGCGCCCGCTGGCACCGAGCCGCTGACGGAGGCCTCGTAGCTCCCCGGCGCGAGCTCGGAGAACGCGGCCAGGCCGTCGGCGCCGGTGGCCTCCGAGAGTGCTGCGACACCGGCGAGATTCACTGTGACACCCGACACGGGCACGTCTCCGGCCCCGAACGCGCCGTCTCCGTCCGCGTCCACGTAGACGCGTACCGACAGCGTGGACGGCGTCCCCTCCGCGAGCGAGAGAATTTCTTCCTCGCACGCGGTAGCGGCGACCGAGACGGCCAGCAGAAGCAGACCGATTCGTCGTCTCATCACGGCTCCGATGGTTCCCGACTGTTGAGGAGGGATTCCTTCTCGCGGACCATGCGCACAAGAACGAACGACCCCAAGCGGTGTAGGCGCTCCCGGGCGCTCGAATAACACCGCAGCAGCGGCCAACGTAGAGAAACGCCCGACGGGGTGTCAACCTGTCGGGGGCACCAGCGGGCGCGTTGATTCAAAGCGGTGACATTGCTCGCCTCGGGCGTCTGTTCGTCCGCCGTGGCGACAGACGGAGACCCACTGGTTCCATGGGCCCGGGAAGAGCGATCGTGTCGAAACCACAACCGTTGGTGCCGCGCACCCATCCGGGGCGACACTCGACGCTCTGGCTCGCGGGGCTCGTTGGACTCGCGGCGCTGCTATCCGCGTGCGGCGGCGGCGACGGCGGCACGGACCCCACGCCGACGCCTCCCGTCATCTCGCTCGTCGCCACCACCGGCGGCTCCAGCGACCCGCTCGTCGACGGCGCCGAGTACGGCCCCCCGCTGCGCATCGACATCACGTTGGACAAGGGCACCTTCAACGCGACCCTCAACGGGTCCACGTTCTTCTCCGGCAACGAGATCACGCAGCCGGGCGCCTACACGCTGGTCGTCAACGCGCGCGACGGCACCGCTACCGCCTCTCGGACGGTGCAGTTCACGGTCGTCTTTTCGGGCGCGAGCGTGCTCACGATACGTCTGCTGGAGCTGGGCGCGAACGAACAGGGCGGCGGCGGCGACGCCATCCTCCTCAGCGATTCGAGCGCCGGGGGCGTGTCGCACGTTCTGGTCGACGCCGGGCCGCGCGGCCCCGGGGCCGCGGACACGACCTTCGTTCGCGACAGGCTGACCCAGTTGGGAGTGACGATCCTTCAGGCCGTGATCCTGTCGCACGCCCACGGCGATCACTTCGGGGCGCTGGGACCAGTGTTCAGGGCCGATTCGGTGGTGGAGTTCCTGTACAACGGGCAGGTGCGGACGTTCTCGGGCTACAACCAGATGCTCGCCACGGCGCAGGCGGAGGTGCCGAGCACGAGCACGGTGCCCTCGAGTCGGGCAATCGACATAGGCGGCACCGGAGTCCCCACGTCGCTGACCGTGCTGCCGCCCCTGGACACCTACCTGGGCGATGCCGCGGCGGATGGGAGCCAGATCAACGAAGGCTCGCTGGGCGTGGTGGTGCGCAAAGGCACCTTCCGGATGTTCCTGACGGGCGACGGAGAGGTGGAGGCCAACCAGCGCTGGCGCACGGTGTTCGGCGCGTCGAGCAGCCAACTGAACGTCCTCAAGGCGGGCCACCACGGGGCGAACGATGCCGTGTTCGACAACGGCTTCAACGGCGCTTCATCGTGGCTCCAGCACACGGACCCCGAGGCGGTGGTGGTGAGCTCCAACGGTGACAGTCACCCCCGCATCAACGCGCTCGCAGCCTACCTCGCGCTGCCGGCTACGCAGACGTACTGCACCAGCGTGCACGGAGAGATCACGATTCGGGTCGACGAGAGCGGTACCTACGTGGTCAGCCCCGAACGCAACGCGGGCATGGACTGCGTACCCGGGTCGGACGCGACCACCTAGTGTACCGCCCGCGCGGGCCGGCGGCCGCTACCGGCTCGCGAGCATTTCCTCCGCGAGCGCCACGTAGTCCGCGCTGCCCAGGTAGACCGGCGTGCGCTGGTGTAGCTCGGTGGGTGCGATGTCCAGGATACGCCGGCTTCCGTCCGACGCCGCTCCGCCCGCCTGCTCGCACACCCATCCCAGCGGCGAGGCCTCGTACAGCAGCCTGAGTTTGCCGCTTTCGTTCTTCTCGTCCGCCGGGTACATGAACAGGCCGCCGTAGAGAAGGGTGCGGTGGAAGTCGGCCACCATGGAGCCCACGTAGCGCTGGCTGAAGGGCTTCTCGCCCGAGCCGTCCATCCCTTTGAGCCGGTCCACGAGCGCCCTCTGCGCCGGTGACCAGCGGCTGTAGTTGCCCTCGTTGACGCTGTAGATGGGCTGCGGAGGGTCGGGGATGCGCAGGTTCGGGTGGCTGAGGAGAAACTCCCCGATGGAGGGGTCGAGCGTGAAGCCGTGCACGCCGGATCCAGTGGTGTAGACCAGCATGGTGGACGACCCGTAAATGATGTATCCCGCCGCCACCTGGCGGATGCCCGGCTGCAGGAAGTCTTCCAGGCCGCCCCGCTCTCCGTCCGTCACCTTCCTGTGAACGGAGAAGATGGTGCCGATGGAGATGTTCGCGTCGATGTTGGAGGAGCCGTCCAGCGGGTCGAAGATGAGCGCGTACCCGCCGCACGGGAAACGGTCGGGGATCGCGAGCACCTCGTCCGCTTCCTCCGAGGCCATGCAGCACAGTAGCCCGGTGTGGTCGAACGCGTCGCAGATCACCTGGTGCGCGTACATGTCCAGCTTCCTGACCTTCTCCCCATGGACGTTCGTGCTCCCCGTCCCGCCCAGGATGTCGATCAGCCCGGCCTTGCGGACTTCCCTGGAGATGATCTTCGCGGCGAACGCCATATCGTAGAGGATCCGGCTCAGGGCGCCGGTGGCGTCCGGAAATTCCCGCTCTCTGTCGATGATGTGCCGCTCGATGGTGACCACCGAGGTCATCGCATCCTCCGCTATTCGTGTTGGGTCTGGGCGCGCGGCGCGGACTCACGCTACCGCAACGGCGGCTGCACGATCCGTGCTCCGCCGTCGGGCCGCGCTCTCACCACCACGCTGCCGTGCCGGTCGGTCCTCGCGACCGTTGCTCCCGCGACCCGAAGACGCTCCATGACGACCGGGTGAGGATGGCCGTAACGGTTGCGCCGGCCAACCGGCACCAGCGCGATCCGCGGACGCACCACCTCGAGCAGCTCGGCCGTCGTAGAGGTGTGGCTGCCGTGGTGACCGACCTTCAGGACCGCCGCGCGCAGCGCAGCCGGGTCCCGGGCGATCAGTCGCAGCTCTACCTCGGCGGGCGCGTCTCCCATGAGTAGCGCGCGAAAGAGCCCGTACCTGACCAGGACGACGGCGGAAATGTCGTTCGCTCCGGATGCCGCTGCAAGCACGCTGGAATCGGGCGCCAGCACCAGCAGGTCGACGCCGTCCACGTGCAACTCGGCACCCCGCGCCGCTCGGGCCCAGCGACTCCCCGCGGCCTCCGCGGCTCGGACGGCGTCCAGATAGGGCGCCTTTCCGGTGGGCCTGGCCGGGTCCAGCACCACGCCTGGGTCGAGCATCCGGACCACCGCGCCGGCGCCGCCGACGTGGTCCGCGTCGGGGTGCGTCAGGATCAGCGCCTCCAGCTCTCGGGCGCCGTGCCTGAGCAGGTACGGAGCGACCAGCGCGCGGCCGGCGTCGAAGGAGTCGGAGCGGGGCCCGGCGTCGACGAGCACCCAGCGCCCCGCCGGCGTCCGTATCGCGATGGCGTCCCCCTGCCCCACGTCGATCAGGTGCAGCTCGATCGACGGGGGCGCCAGCAGCCGCGCCGCGGGCGGAACCGCGAGCGCCGCCGCCACCGCGACCCCCGCGGCGGCCGCCGACCGCGC
>JBDLIA010000137.1 GCA_039715185.1 Gemmatimonadota bacterium | reverse complement strand
TCAGCAGGGTGAGGAGGCTGAGAAGGTGACGTTTCTTCATCTGGGCATCCAATCGCGTTCGGGACGGTTGCGCGACGCGAGCGTCGGCAGGCACCGAAGCTTGGACGTAACGGCGCCTGCATTCGTTGCGATCCACGCGCCTACGTCGAGCTTTTTGGTGGTCGACGCGAGCTTTCCGAGCGTGGGCGACTTACCCCCTCTGCCGCAGAGTCCTTTCCAGTCGCTCCCGCACGGCGCGTACCCTGGGCTGAAGCTCCTCGTCCGCTTCGGACCACAGCTCGATGAAGCGCGCGTAGTGCCGCGCGGCCTCGTCCAACTCGCCAGCCTCGTAGAGAAGGTCCCCGAGGCGCTCGTGGGTCGGCGCCAGCGCCTGACCCAACGGGTAGGCGTACGGAAGGAACCGGTCCGAATACGGAGTTTCGACGTAGCGGGTGTGTGCGGCGATCGCCGAGTCGGGCTGGCCCGCCGCCTCGTACGCCAGCGCAAGTCCCGGGAGCGGGCAGATGTGGCAGAACGCCTCGAACGCTCTTCGGAAGTTCTCTTTCGCCTCTTCGGGCCTTCCCTCCGCCAGCGCGATCTCACCCTCCGCCCGCCACAGCTCGCTCCGTAGCCGCTTCAGGTCGGAGTCCTCGAAGTGCTCGCGCATTTCGGCGACCAGCCCACGCGCCATATCGGGACGCCCGGCCCGGGCGGTGACTTCGGCGAGTTCCAGATAGGGTCGGTCACGTGGCTGGAGATCGGCCAGGGGGTGGCGACCCAGCGCTCCCTCCAACCGTCCGACCGCTTCGGCCGGTCGCTGGCGGACGACTACGTCCATCCACGCTGCCTGCACTAGTGTCTCGTAGTACTCAGTCGTGATTCCTTCATCGACCAGGAAAGCAGTCCGGATGCGGGTCTCCTCCTCGGCCTCGGAGACGCGACCCCTGGCGGCGGCGAACTGGGCCAGTCGGAGCGCTAGCCCGGCCCGCCACCCCGGGCGCAAATCCTGCTCGAGAATCTCCCGGAAGTTCGCCTCGGCCTCGTCCAGCCTACCCTGCGCGACCAGCACCATTGCCCGAGCGCGGGCAGATTCGTTGCCCCACACCTTCACCGCGGAGTCGGCCATCGCCTCCGCCTCGTCGATGCGGCCCGCGTTGACCAGCTCCGTAATCGCGTTCCAGTAGCCCGGCCCACCCCTCTCGGGCTCCAGCGCCACGGCTTTCAGCGCCTGCTCGGCCGAGGCCTCGTGATCGCCGACCGCGGACATCAGCACGCCCAGATTGATCACCGATCCGTAGTCGTCCGGATCCTCTACCAGCAGCGCCTGGTACTCGGCCGCGGCCAGGCGGGGCTCGAAATCGACGGCCGTGTAGTACATCGAGGCCGCTTTTCGGCGCTCGGTCTCGGTGAGGCGATCCCGATGTTCGAACGCGCGCGTCAACGCATCGACCATCGCGGCGCGATCCGTAAGGTTGTTCCGATATGCGATGCCCAGGGCCCGCCACGCCATGGCGAAGGTCGAGTCGAGAGCGAGCGCTTGTTCGAGAAGCGCTACTTGCCGGGCCCCGCCGGCGTCCGCGGACCGCGAGTACAGTTTCAGAGCCTCCAGGCTGGAGGTCGTCACGCGCGCGAGCGGGGGATCCGAGCGTATGGACTTGTACGAGTCTCCCATGCGCTCGCGCAGCTTCTTGGAGAGACGGTCGATGGCCGGGATCACATCGGCGTCGTCGGCCGCCGACTCGCGCTGCGAGGTGAGCACGGCTCCATCCACGGCCGAAACGACCTGGGCCGAAAACAGGTGCCCCGAGCCGGCACGATTGATCTCACCGAAGATCACAGCGCCCGCGCCTTCGCGTACCGCGAGCTCCGTCGCGAGCTCGGTCGTCAGAAGCTCCGCAGGGTCTCGGCCCATGCGCTCCAGCGCCTCTGCGATGAGCGCCGGGTCGGCCAGGCGGATGATGTCGGACTGCGACAGGTCCACGCGCAGCGCCTCGGTCGCGGCATCGGACAGCGTCGCTTCGTCCGCCTCGAAGTCCGACAGAATCACCAGCGCCCGCTCCTCCAGCGCCCCGCTGGCGACCAGCGTCCCCATGGGTCCGATCCCCGCCGAGCGCAGCACGAGCCACGCGCCCGCGACGGCGACGAGCGCCGCGAATGCGGCCGCGCCACCTAGCAGCGCCTTCTTCCAGGTGAATAGCCGGCGGGCTCCCGGGGAGGCTGCGGAGGAGGAGCCTGGCGAGGCGGCGGCTGAAGGGCCCGGAGGCGCTTCCTCCGTCAGTGTCTGCGATGGCGCGTCCGCCTTGCCGCCCGAGCTCATCCCTTCCTGGACAAAGGCCGTCGCGAGCACGATCGGCAGCCCCACGAGCAACAGGCTCAACGCGGCCGGAGGGACCCAGTCCGGCAGGCCGAAGTTGTTGCCGATCACGTCCACCACCTGGAGCACCATCCAGGCGGCGGCGAGGTAGAGGCCCAGCACCTGCCAGAGCGACCTGCGGTGGACCTCGTTGATCACTTTCTTCACGTACCATGCTCCATCGGTCCGGTCATGACACGAAACTCCTGAGGGTGTCGCACAGACGGGGCGGGGTCGCGAGCCCGCCGGCGGCGGCCAAGGTAATGGATCGAGGGATGGCCGGCACCGGATGCGGGGCCGATCGGGACCGCGTCTCAGTTCATCGACGGATCGAACGGAATCCGGGAGACGGCGACGTAATCGGGCCCCTTCCGCTCCAGGACGCGTCGCCACAGCGAGTCGGGGTCGTCCGTGAAGATGTCGTCGGCGATGGCGGGCTCGAGGATCCAGGAGTCTTCGCCCATCTCCGCCTCGAGTTGTCCGGGGCCCCAGCCGGAGTGGCCCACGTAGATCCGGGCCCGGCGTATCCGCGGCCGGAGTTCGGCCGACACCTCGCCGGTGAGGAAGCCGACGCTGCCGAACACCTGCACGTCGAGCATGCCGGGATCGTCGACCTCGACGAGCAGCACCGCGTGGCCCGGCTCCACGGGGCCGCCCTCGAACAGCGCCTCGCCGGGGACGGTCAGGTCGGACAGGACGGGGACCGCGTCCTCCACCGTGACATCGAGCGGCCTGTTGAGGACCACGCCCACGGCTCCCTGCTCGTCGTGCGCCGCGAGTAGGATCACCGTGTGGCGGAAGTTGGGGTCGTACAGTCCGCCGCCCGAGATGAGGAGCTGTCCCTTGAGGCTGTCCACGCTGCCTGGCCCTCCGTCGCCCGCGGTAGTCCGGATCGGTTCGAATACATAACACGAAGGCTTCGGCCGCGGGGCGGGCGGCGGCGGCTTGTGACCCCGGCCGCCGGCAGCCATCATGACGTCCGTCGTCCCCGCCAAGACCCTAGATTCCCGGAGTTCCCGTGACGTCTCGACTCGCACTCCCCGTCGGCGCGGCCCTGCTGGCCCTCTCCGCCCCGACTCAAGCCCACGCGCAGTCCTCGCTACCCGACGCGGTCGAGGCCAGCATCATCGACATCGAGCCTCTCGTGATCGACTGGCGGCGCGACATCCACGCCAACCCCGAGCTGGGCAACCGCGAGACCCGCACCGCGGAGATGGTGGCCAGCCACCTGCGCTCGCTGGGGATCGAGGTCCAGACGGGGGTCGCGCACACCGGCGTGGTCGGCGTGCTGCGCGGCGGCAAGCCCGGCCCGACGGTGCTCCTGCGCGCGGACATGGACGCGCTGCCCGTTACCGAGCGGCTGGACCTCCCCTACGCGTCCAAGGTGACAACGACGTACAACGGCGAGCAGGTCGGGGTCATGCACGCGTGCGGGCACGACACCCACGTGGCGATCCTGATGGGCGCGGCGTCGGTGCTGGCGGAGATGCGCGACGACCTGCCGGGCACCGTCAAGTTCATGTTCCAGCCCTCCGAGGAAGGCCCGCCCGAGGGCGAGGACGGCGGCGCCGAAATGATGGTGCGCGAGGGGATCCTCTCCGACCCCGACGTGGACGCCGCGTTCGCGCTGCACGTCTGGTCCAAGGGCGAGGTGGGCCACGTCTTCTACACTCCGGGCGGCACCTTCGCGAGCGCCGACGCCTACCGCATCGTCGTCCGCGGCCAGCAGACGCACGGCGGCTACCCCTGGGACGGCGTCGACCCGGTCGTGATCTCCGCGCACATCATCACCGCGCTCCAGACCATCGTGAGCCGCGAGATGAAGCTCATAGACGCGGCGTCGGTGGTGACCGTGGGCAAGATCGAGGGCGGCGTCCGCTCCAACATCATCCCCGAGCAGGTCACCATGGACGGCACCATCCGCGCGCTTAACCCCGAGCACCGCGCGCAGATCCACGAGCGCGTGCGCGCGCTCGCCACGGGCATCGCGGAGAGCATGGGCGGCAGCGCCGAGGTCACCATTCCGGTGGGAATCGGCTACCCCGTCACCTACAACGACCCCGACCTCACAACCCAGATGGTGCCGGTGCTGGAGGGGCTCGCCCCGGGGCGCACCCTCCAGATCCCGGCGGTGACAGGCGCCGAGGATTTCTCGTACATCTCCGAGCGCGTGCCCGGCTTCTACATCCGCCTCGGGGGCCGGCCGGCGGACGTATCGTTCGAAGACGCCCCCGCCCACCACACGCCGGAGTTCTTCATCGACGACAGCGGGCTGGGCCTGGGGGTACGCGCGATGACCGCGATGGCGCTGGAGTACATGCGGACTCACGCGGAGCAGTAAGCTCAAAGGAGAATCGCGATGGTGTTGCTTCCAACCCCCGACGCCGAGCTCGGCTGGCAGGCCGCCGACTTCACGCTGAAGGACCCGGACGGCCTGAGCTACACGATGTCCGAGGAGATGGGCGAGAACGGGCTGCTGATCGCGTTCATCTGCAACCACTGCCCGTACGTGAAAGCGGTCGTCGATCGTCTATCGGCCGACGCCAAGGTCCTCCAGTCAGAGGGCATCGGCGTGCTGGCGGTTATGCCGAATGACTACGGCGCGTATCCCACCGACGCGCCTCCGCTGATGAAGAAGTTCGCCGAGGCGCACGACTTCTCGTTCCCGTACGTGGTCGACGAGGACCAGTCGGTGGCGAAGGCCTACGGCGCGGTGTGTACGCCCGACTTCTTCGGCCTCAACAGGGACGGCGTGCTCCAGTTCCGAGGCCGCCTGGACGACGCGCGCATGTCAGACGCGACCGACCGGACCCCCGAGCTCGTCAACGCGATGAGGCAGATCGCCAAGACCGGGGTTGGGCCGGAGGGTCAGATTCCGAGCATGGGGTGTTCGATCAAGTGGCGGTGAGCGGGACCACCGGAGACCAACCATGGCGACCATCCTGAACGTTCTGGCGGCCATCGCCGCGCTCGGCTCGGCCCTGATCGCGGGGGTCTTCTTCGCTTTTTCCAGCTTCGTGATGAAGGCGCTCGCGCGGGTGCCGCCGGAGGAGGGTCTGGGCGCGATGCAGTCGATCAACGTGGTCGTGATGAACGTGTCCTTCCTGGGAAAGTTCATCGGCACCGCCGTGCTGTCCCTGGTGGTCGGGGCCCTCGCGGTGGTGGAATGGGGGCG
>JBDLIA010000136.1 GCA_039715185.1 Gemmatimonadota bacterium | reverse complement strand
CCCGCGGACGCCCAGACGGGGAGGCTGACCGGCATCGTCACCGATGCCCAGACCGGGGAGCCGCTCTCCGGCGTGCAGGTCTTCCTGGACGGTACAGGTATCGGCACGCTGACGGCTGAGAACGGCCGGTACTTCCTGCTGAACATTCAGCCGGGCACATACACGGTGGGCGCGTCGCTCATCGGCTACGCCGAGGTGCGCCGGGAGAACGTGCTGGTCGCGATCGACATCGCGCGCCGGGTCAACTTCGAGATGCAGACGCAGGCCGTCGGCCTCGCTGAGATCATCGTCGAGGCGGACCGGGTGCCCCTGATCGAGACGCGCGCCACGGGGACCAAGGACATCATCTCGTTGGAGGAGATCCAGAACCTGCCGATTTCCACGATCAACGAGGCGCTCGCGTTGCGCAGCGGCTTCCTGGACGTGCCGGCCAACACAGAGGTGTTGTCGCAGGCCGAGGAAGAGCGCGGCCTGAACCCGGTGCGCATCCGCGGCGGCCGCGGTGGCGAGACGCTGACGCTGATCGACAACGTGCCGATGAACAACTTCGTGTTCGGCGGCGCGGCGTTCCAGCCGAACCCGTACGTGACCGAGCAGATCGACTTCATTCGTGGCGGAATCGAGCCGCAGTACGGCAACGCCCTCTCGGGCATCCTGAACATTTCCCTGCGTGAGGGCGGCACCACCTTGGAGGGCACCCTCGACTACCAGACGAGCGAGCTGGCGGGGGCGCTGGGCAGCAACTCGGACGACCTCTGGGGCCGCCACCTGTTCCAGGGCTTCATCTCGGGACCGGTGCCCGGCACGCAGAACAAGGTCCGCTTCATGGTTTCGGGGCGTGAGTCGCGACGCGCGAATCGCGTGCTCGACTTCGACGACGAGGTGTTCAATCCGCTGTTCACGCAGCCGGAGCTCGGGGACATTCAGCCCAACCGGCGGGACCTCCTGACCGGCGAGCGCTCGTTCGGGTTCAACCACAGCCGCGACATCTTCGGCAAGCTGACCTTCCTGGTGACGCCCACGGCCAAGCTGAACCTCACCGCGATCGACTTCCAGAACCAGAGCCAGAACTTCTTCTTCAGCCTGCTCCTGAGCGCCCAGGACCCGGTTTCCGCGTGCGTGGAGACGAACGACGACTTCGAGCTCTGCGAGGCTCAGTTCGACGGCAGCACGCAGCCCGGCGGCGCCTTCGCGGACATCACGCAGGGCTCCATCGACGCGGATGGGGAGTTGCTGATCGCCGAGTGGAGCCACTCGCTGGGGTCCGCCGCGTTCTACACCCTGACGGGGTCGCGCCTGAAGCAGGGCCGCGAGGTCTGCAACTTCTTCCAGGGAGTCTGCCTGGAGGACCGCTTCGCCAACACCAACTTCTCGGAGAGCTTCGAGGCGCCCGGGGTCAACGACATCTTCCCGGCGTCGGGCACCGGACGCGCGTTCGGCGGCGAGCGGATCGAGACGTGGATGGGGCGCGGCGACGTCGAGGCGCAGGTCTCCGACCACCACAACGTTCGCGGCGGGCTTTTCTACCAGACCCACGACATCGCCTTCCGCGAGGCCCGCGACATAGGCATCAGCGGCGTCGAGCTCGAGGTGCTCGAGTACGGCGCGAGCCCGTGGGAAGCCGCGTTCTACCTCCAGGACCGGATCGAGTACGACTTCATCAACATCGACCTCGGCTTCCGGTTCGACACGGGCGAGGCGGGAGGCCTGTTCTTCGACAATCCGCTCGACCCGACCAACGGCACGACTGCCTTCACGGTCTGCGACAATCCGGGCGACTGGCAGAACGTCACCACGTTTGAATTCAACGAGGATTTGGCGAAGGTAGACACGCTGACAGGGATTTCGGCGGATCCGCAGTGGACCCGCCAGTTCTGCGCGGAGAATCGCGATGCGCTCTCCGAGGCCGCGCTGATCGCCACCTCTGATGACTTCTCCGAGACGCGCAGCCGCAGCCAGTTCTCGCCCCGCATCGGCATCAACTTCCCGATCACGGAGAGCTCGACGGCCTTCTTCAACTTCGGCCGGCTCTCTCAGAACCCGCTGTACAACAACGTCTTCCAGCAGACCGGCATCGGCACCACCTCCGAGGGCACCTCGGACGGCCCGTCGGTGCAGCCCATCGGGCGCAACAACCCGTTCCTGGGCAACTCCAACCTGCTCATCGAGGAGACCACCTCCTACGAGATCGGCTTCCTGTCCCAGATCGCCGACATGTACGCGCTGTCGGCGATCCTCTACACAAAGGACCAGACCGGTCTGACCGGGGTGGTGACCGGCGGCGTAGACGCCCAGGGCAATCAGGTCTTCGATCCGGGCGTGACGTTCGGCACCAACACGCCGTCCTACACCGTCCTGGTGAACCAGGATTTCGCCACGGTGCGCGGGCTGGAGCTGTCGCTGCGCAAGCGCTTGCAGGATTACTGGTCGTTCTCGATCAACTACGCGTTCTCGCGAGCCAAGACCAACGCGGCGCCGCCCGAGCGGCAGGCCGAGCGCATCATCGAGAATCTCTCGGAGTCGTTCCGGGAGATCACGTCGGGCGTCGACCAGCCGCACAACTTCAACGGCACGTTCACGGTTGCCGTGGGAGACGATGCGCCGGCCGAGGGGATCCTGGGCGAGATCATCCGGAACGCCAACGCGAGCTTCATCGTGCGGGCCAACAGCGGCCTGCCGTTCACGCCGCAGGACGACAACTTCCTTTCGGCTTTCAGCAGCGTCGCGCCGGACGCCATCAACTCCGAGCGCGGGCCGAGCAACTTCTCGGTGGACCTGCAGGCGCAGAAGGCGTTCCACCTGAACAACGTGCGGTACAGCTTCTACGGCCAGGTGACGAACGTCTTCGACCGCGTGAACTGCCTACAGGTCTCGCCGCAGACGGGCGAGTGCGATGAAGGCGGCTTCAACTTCACCAACCGGCGGGTCGGCAACGGCGCGAGCTCGAGCACGACGCTCGATCGGCCGCAGCGGATCGGGAACCGCCGCCAGATTCGGACGGGCGTGCGGGTGATTTTCTAGGGACTGTTTTGGGCGCGGGCGGCGTCGGGCCGAGAGGCTCGACGCCCCCGCGTCCGGTGGGTTCACCGGCTGGGGCAAGCGCAACGCCGGCCACCGGCCGTGACGCTTTTTCGTGTCACTGACCACAAGCTTGGAGAAGAGTAATGCGCGGTCGCACGATCTTTTTCAGGGGGCTCGTATTCGCAGCCGCCTCCGCTGGGTTGATCTGGGCCGAGGTTCACGCCCAGTCATCGACCCAGGACGTGGAGTTGGTGCTGCGCTCGGAGCACCCGTCCGTGCCGGACGCCGTCGCGAGGCAGACGTCTCCGTTCGATCTCGCCGGGCTCGCGGACATCGCGTTCGGCGGGATTCGCAATCGGGGCAACCAGATCACCCTGCTGAACAACGACGGAACCATTAACTACACGCAGGGCCGACCCGCCGGAATATTCATCACGGGCACTCCCGCCGGCGGCTTCCAGTCTCCCTACTTCGTGGCCGATTTCGTGATGGCCGCGGCGAAGGGCGACTGGGAGAACGCCCGGCAGAGCATTCCCAGCCTGGACAACGCACTCGGCGGCGGCTGGAACTCGGCGTGGAACGTCAACGCGTTCTTCTTCGCCCCGTTCCGGCAGTGGCGCCCGGGCGACGACCAGCTGGGACGCGTGCACTCCGGAGCGTCCAGCACGAGCGACGGCGCGTGCACCGAACACGGCTCGCTGCAGTCCGGCACGCCGCTGATGGCGATCAACGACTGCGACCTGACGTGGGGCAACGAGGGGTTCACCGGCGCCAGGCGCAAGACCACCCTGCCGCAGTGGGAGGAGCTCTTCGCGCAGTCCGACCCGAACGCCTTCACCTGGGACTGGTGGCGCGTGCCGCCGGAGTTCGTGTCCGACGAGTTCATGGGCGACGCGCAGTCCTACTACACGTTCGTCGACTGGGCGCAGGACCGGCTGGACGACAGCTTCGGCAACGTGGTGCCGGGCGGCACCGGTGATCCCACCGAGTCCGGCTGGCCGATGGGCATCACCGTCGACGTCGACGTGTTCAGCTTCACGCTGCCGTCGGTCGCGGACGCCGCGATCTTCCAGATGCTGATCATCAACGACAGCGAGAAGGTCTACGGCGCACCCATCGACTTCGACTCGCTGTACGTCGGCAACCTGGGCGGCGTCCTGTTCGGATTCCAGTCGGCGGCTCACTACTACCAGCCCGAACTCGGCGCGCTCCTCCTGAACGTGAACGGGATGAATTCCGGCTGCAACGGCGCCCTCACTGGCGGCGGCATCGGCAGCTGTCGTTTCCCGAATGGCAACCTGCGGGGAGGCACCGCGCAGGTGTTCCTGAAGTCGCCGCTCGGGGACCTGCGCAACAAGCTGTTCACCAACCCCGAGAGCTCGTTCTTCAACCCCGCGCACCCGTTGGCGGGCGACACCATCACGTTCAACCACGGTCACCGCTGCAGCTTCGGCGCGTGCTTCGGGCCGGTCTGGCGGCGCAGCGAGCGCTCCGAGTTCGGCCTGATCGCCAGCCAGGAGGCGCAGGTGCTCGACGGGCGTACCGAATCGGCGTTCGATGGACAGGCCGGGTGGTTCGACGTCTTCAGCAACGTGGATTTCCCCACGAGGACGGCCCAGTTCCCCACGTACCTGCCCCCCGAGGGTTGGGACTACGACAAGGACGGAGTGCAGGACACGCTCCACCTCAACAACTGCGACGCCAACGGCTGCGTGGTGATCCACAGTGACACGTTGCCGGGCAAGCAGAACAACGCGAGCGGGAACTTCCAGGGCATTACCTCTGCCGGGCCCTTCGCGCTCGCCGCCGGGGACACCGTCGGCTACACGCTCGCGTTCGTGAGCGGCCGGACGCCGCAGGAAATGCTGCAGAACGTCAAGAACGTGATCGCGTTCTATCAGAACGCGTTCCTCGGGCCGCAGCCCCCGCCGGCGCCTTCGGTCGTGGCAGTGAGCACGCAAGTGGGGGACCGGGATCCGGCTGACGCCTCACCGCCTCCCGCGCAGGTCATCATCCTCTACGATGACGCCGTCGAGGATTTCGTGGATCCGTTCCTGTCCAACGTGCTCACGACGGTGGAGGGCTCGCCGCTGGACGTCGACAACCCCGGGCTGGTCGATTCGCTGCGCGCGCGCATCACCGACAACGTGCAGAAGATCCTGGTCTTCAAGTCGTGTGACGGGGGGCAGTCCTTCACCGCCGACAACGACTGCGACGGCGATCCACTCGTGGACGAGACCGGCACGCCCGTCGATGGAGGCTGGCAGCCGTACGCGATCATCCCGCAGGCGATGGACGGCTCCTTCCCGAACTCGTTCGTGGACCAAGAGGTTACCCCCGGGGTGACCCACCTCTACTCGTTCGTCTCCGTGTCCAAGGGCTTCGAGCCGCTGGTCCTGGAGCGCGACGCGAACAACATCCTCATTCCGGTGGAGTGGGACGGAGGCGCGCCCGAGCTGCGCAATCCGCTGTCGGCGTCGACGTCGGACGCCAGCGTGGTGGCGGTGTACGTTCCGGCGTCTCGTCAGACCGCGGCTGAGGACGCCTCCTTCGAGTTCCGGCAGGAAGACGAGTTCTTCGTGTCGACGTTCAACCCGGTGACCGTGACGGTCGCGGGCGACGTCGAGGAGGGCGGCGAGTTCTCCGCGGTGTTCGGCGACTCCGTCGAGGTCCGCCGCGAGGA
>JBDLIA010000135.1 GCA_039715185.1 Gemmatimonadota bacterium | reverse complement strand
CGCCCGCGGGGCAAGGCGGAACGACGCGCCGTAGCCGTCGCTACGGCAAGGAGTTCCAACGCCGCAGCCGCGGGATGCAGCGCGAGCCGAATGCCTACGGGACTTCTGCAACGCTACACTAGAGAGACGATCGGTGAGGTTCAAGGGTTTCGCCCAGCAGCCGCTCCCGCCACCAGAGTCCGGCGAGCAGGTCCAGGGCGGAGTGGGCGATGATCGCCGGCACGATGCTGCCGATCACCAGCAGGGGCGCCGACAGGATGGCGCCGAGCACGCCGGCCCGCACCGCGCCGCTGGCGCCCTGGTAGCGGTGCGCGAGTCCGAACGCGACCGCCGCCACCGCGACCCCGGTCAGCGCGGAGCCCGACGCGTCTTCCACCGCCCGCACCAGGAAGCCGCGGAACACCACCTCTTCGGTGAATCCGGCCGTCAACGACAGCCAGGCGTAGTGGAGGCGCTCCGTGCCCGAGCGCGGGAGCAGGAACATGGACAGAGCGCCTTCGCGATGCCCGAACGCGCGCCAGAGCAACACGACGACCACGCCCGCGACGATCAGGAGCAACGTCCAGCCGGCGAACAGGCGGGTCTCGGGCCATACGAGCGCCAGCCTCTGAGTGGCGTCGGCGGCGCGCGGCACGACCGCCAGCGCGATCGCGGCGAGCACCCAGAGCGCGCCCCAGGAAGAGGCGTAGATGGCGTGCCTCGACGCCCCCTCGGGGACGGTCGCCGGGCCGGCCGTCATCAGCAGAGCAACCGGCAGCACTCCCAGGAGGAACGTCGCGAACGCCCGCTCGAACAAAGGCAGTGGGTCGGTCAGCAGCCACGCGATGGCGATCAGCAGCCCTCCGAACGCCGCCATTCGGAGGGGCGCGCCGGCGCCCGGAACCCGCTTGCCCACGTCTGACATGGCGGTCAACTTACCGGCCCTTCGAACCGAGAGGAATTCGTACGCCATGCCGCTTCTGTCCCAAGACGAGATCGCCCGCGAGCTGGACGCCCTCCCGGCCTGGACGCGCGAGGGCGACGCGATCGTCCGCGTTGGCCGACTCGCGACGTTCCTGGACGCGATCGCGTTCGTCGTGACGGTCGCCGAGGCGGCCGAGGAGGCGGACCATCATCCGGACATCGACGTTCGCTACCGGAATGTCCGACTGGAGCTGAGCACCCATTCGGCCGGCGGGCTGACCGAAAAGGACTTCGCGCTGGCGCGACGAATCGACGCGATACTGGAGGAAGCATGAGCGGGGACCGGCGGCGTTGGGCGCTCGTTCTGGGCGCATCGAGCGGGTTCGGTGAGGCCGCGGCCAAAGCGCTGGCGGCGTCCGGGCGATCGATCTTCGGCGTGCACATGGATCGGCGAGCCGCCATGCCCCACGTGGAGGAAGTGGTCGCCGCCATCGAGGCCACCGGCGCCGAAGCCGCGTTCTTCAACATGAACGCGGCGGATCCGGACAAGCGCGCGGACGCGCTGGACGCCATGAAGGAGCGCATGGGCGAGGACGGGACCCTGGACGTGTTGCTCCACTCGCTGGCCTTCGGGACGCTGCGGCCGTACACCGGCGACAAGGCCGTGTCCGAGGCGCAGATGGACATGACTGTGCGCGTCATGGCGCACTCCCTCGTGGACTGGGTACAGGGCGCCATCGACCGGGGCATGATGGGCGCCGGCGGCCGCATCTTCGCCATGACCTCCTCGGGCTCCACCCGCGTGATCCCGAGCTACGGCCCGGTGAGCGCGGCTAAGGCCGCGCTCGAGTCGCACATCCGGCAGCTCGCTTACGAGCTCGCGCCCATCGGGATCACCGCCAACGCGCTGCGCGGAGGCGTCACCGACACGCCCGCGCTGCGCAAGATCCCCGGCAACGAACAGCTCATAGAGGCGGCCAAGGCGCGCAACCCGGCCGGCCGGCTCACCACCCCCGAGGACGTGGCCGGGGCGCTGGTGGCGCTCGCGGGGCCGGGCACGCACTGGATCACCGGGAACGTGATCAACGTGGACGGCGGCGAGGAGATAACCGGCTAGCCGTTCCCGAGCGCCCTCTCCAGCTCTTCGCCGACCACGTCCAGGGCGCGTATCAGGTCGGCCTCCTCGATGGCCAGCGCGGGCGTCAACGCCAGCGTGTCCGCGGCCGGGCCCTCGGTCAACAGGATCACGCCGCGGGCCAGCGCCGAGTCGGCCACCGCGCCCGCGATCCTGGCGGCGCCCTCGCCCCGAACGTGCGCGCCCCGCATCAGCCCGAGCCCCGAGGGCGGGTCCACCTCGTCCCAGCGGGCCGCCCATTCGGCGAGCCGCGCCGCCGTCAACTCGCCCAGCGCCCGGGCGCGCTCCACGAGCCCCTCGCGCTCGATGACGTCCAGGTGCGCGAGCGCGGCGGCGCACGAGATGGGGTTGCCCAGGAACGTGGAGGTGTGAAGGGACTCGCCGGTCGACGCCGGCCACGCCTCCATGACCTCGGCTCGACCCACCGCCGCGCTCAGCGGCAGCGCGCCCGTGAGGGCCTTGCCCAGCGTCATGACGTCGGGAACGACCGCGGCGTGCTCGACGGCGAACCAGCGTCCGGTGCGGCCGAAACCCGTGAAGATCTCGTCGGCGATCAGCAGCGCGCCGCTCGCGTCGCACAGGGCGCGCAGTCCCGGCAGGAAGTCCGCGGGCGGGTCGATCATGCCGCCGCGCCCCTGGACCGGCTCGACCAGCACCGCGCCGATCGCGTCGGGACCGCCGGCGGCAGCGTCGATGACTGCGGCCACGGCGGCCAGCGCGACGGAGGCGCCCTCCTCGCGGCGGGGGAAGGGCAGCAGGCGCACTCCCCCGTAGAGCTGGCGTTCGAAGGGCTCGCGGAACTCGCCCCTGCCCGACGCCGCCAGCGCGCCGTAGGTGAGCCCGTGGTAGCCGCCCTCGAAGGCGACGATGCCGGGGCGCCCGGTGGCGAGCACGGCCGTCTTCAGGGCCGCCTCCACTGCTTCGGCGCCGGCGCTGCCCAGGATCGTCACGCCCAGGTCGCCGGGCGCCAGCTCGGCCAGCCGCTCGAGCAGCGCGACCTTGGCCTCGGCCGGCTGCACGTCGCCCAGCCCGTGCGCGAGGGTGCGCGCCTGGCGGGCGATGGCCTCCGCTACCGCGGGGTGCGCGTGTCCGGCGGCGGCCACGCCGAAGCCGCCCGTGAGGTCGATGAACTCGTTGCCGTCGGCGTCCCTGACGCGGCCGCCTGACGCGGCGGCCCAGAAGATCGGCCCGACCGGATCGAGGCGCGTGACGGTCCGGCACTCGACCGCGGCCAGGCGCCGCGCCAGCGCCCGGGACCGCGGGCCCGGGAGTGCCGTCGCGTCCGGTTCGGGATCCACGGAAGGAGCGCGCGGCTCGATCAGCGACGCCGCTTGTGCCCGAGGAATCCCACCACGGCGACGGCGACCAGCGCGACGATCCCGACGCTGACCAGCAGCACCTCGCGGACGATCTTCTCGGTGCCGGCGAGCGCGTCATCGACGGCGTCCGCTACCCAGTCGCCCTCCTCCGGCCCGGCTCGTTCCTCACCCTGACCGGTGGCCGCGGCCTCGTTCGTCGCGGGCGCCTCCACCTTCGTCTCGGCGCCGCAGCCCGCGCACGTCGCCTCGCCCCTCGCGCGGGTCGTGCGGTTTTTGAAGCCCAGCGCCTCGTCGCAGTCCTCGCAGTCCCGGTTGGCGGGAAACGTCTCCAGGTGCCTGTAGAGGCTGGCGGAAGTGATGTCGAGCGCCTCACGGATCTGGCGTACCGATTTGCCGGTCTCCCAATAGAGCCGATTGACCTCGGCGGCGAGCTTCGCGTCCTGTGCGTCCATCGTTCCTCCCCTGAAACCCCGCCCGGCGGCGGGGCGTAGTCAGGTCTATGACAGCGTTAGTTCTAGCGCTCCTGCTCGTGCAGGAGCCAACCCCCACGCGAATCCCGGACCCAGCGGATTCGGCCGTCGTCGCCACCGATGACGAATCAGCATCGCGGCGAGTTTCACGGAGCGTACCGGCCGACTCCTACGCCGATGATGCGACGCGGGAACTCCTGTCGAAAGCGCGCGCCTACCGCGGCGAGGCCTACCTGGCACTACGCGAGTACTCCGTTCGCGCTTCAAGCGAGATCTCGATTGGCGTGCGAGCCCTGCTGCGCAAGCGGACGCTCTTCAAGTGCCAGTCGGCGGTGGAAGTCACCTGGCGGCGCTACGCGCCTTCGACCCTGAGGGTCCTGGGGTCCAGGTTCGCGGTCCCCGCAGCCGGCCTAGGCCCGGAAGTACCAGACGACCTCGACGACTGTCTGAGCGCGGGCCTGTTCGAGCCGGACGCCGACCGCTTCGCGGTGTTCGGCGACATGGTCGGCGGGGACGGCTCGGATTTCTCTTTCCGCCATCCGCTGGCGCGCGGGTCGGAGCGCCACTACCGCTACGCGCTCGGGGACACCACGCGGATTTCGCTGCCGACTGGCGTGACCATCCGCCTCGTGGAGCTGATCGTTCAGCCGCGCCGCAACGACGCGGACCTGCTGGCCGGGTCGATGTGGGTCGACGCCGATTCCCACGCGGTGGTGCAGATCTTCGTGCGGCCCGCGCGACCCGCCGACCTGGACCGCGACTTCGCCCAGTACGTAGACCCCGAGGACCTGGACGATGTGCCCGGTTTCCTCAAGCCGATCGAGGCGGAGATCCGCTACATCGCTGTCGAGTACGGGCTGTGGGAGCAGCGCTGGTGGCTACCCCGTCTGGTGGCCATGGAGGGGGTCGCGCGGGTGGGCCGCTTCGCGCGCTTCCCGCTCAACGTGAGCCAGCGCTTCGGGGCCTACGATGTGGTGGGCGATACGGCGACGCTCGACTCGGCCAAGGTGGCCGCTCTCACCGAAATGGGGGATTCGCTCGAGGAGGCGTACGCCGACTCTGTCGAGGCGCTGATGGAGGATTGGAGCCCGCGCGATCCGGACTTCGTCATGGAAGGTTCCTGCGACCGCTCGGGAGGGTTCCGCCGGTGCTTCGTCGCCCACATCGAGGTCGCGGATTCCGCCGAGCTGCTGACCTCGGACGCCCTCCCCGCGGACATGCTGTCGGACGAGGAACCGATCATCAGCGAGGCCGAGCTGGAGGAGCTGGGCAACCGCATCGCGCGCATCGCGCCGCCGCCGTGGCAGGCGGGCCAGTCGCGCTTCGCGGCGCTGTGGAACGGCCCGGGGCTGCTGCGCTACAACCGCGTGGAGGGGCTGTCGGTGGGGGCGCGCGCCGAGACGGACTTCGGCCGGCTCCAGTTGGCGGGGGTCGCCAGGGTGGGCCTGGCGGGGTTCGACCCGACCGTCGAGGTCACGCTGTCGCGCGAGCGCTACCGCTCGTTCGCGGCGCTGTCCGGCTACCGGCGGCTGACGCCGGTGACGCGGGGCGATCGGTCGCTGGGCATCGGCAACTCGCTGAACGCGCTGCTGCTCGGCCGCGACGACGGCGACTACTTCTTCGCCAACGGCGCCGACCTGCTGCTGCGCCCGCCCGAGGATGTGGGTGGCGCGTGGGAGGTGAGGCTCTTCGCGGAGGCTCAGCGGCGCGCCCGACGCGAGACCGACTTCAGCCTGCCGAACGCGTTCGGCGAGGACGACTTCAGGCCCAACCTGAGCGCCGACCGTGCGAACCAGGCGGGCGCCTCGGTGGTGCTGCGCCATTCCAGCGGCGAGGACCCCAGGCGCCTCCGCTGGGGAGTCGAGGGCTTCGTCGAGGGCTCGACGGGGACCTTCGACTTCGCGCGCCCCTC
>JBDLIA010000134.1 GCA_039715185.1 Gemmatimonadota bacterium | reverse complement strand
TGGCCTACGAGATGGGCCGCATCACCGCCGTCGAGGCGCGCGCCGTGGGGATCCACATGGCGTTCGCGCCGGTGGTGGACGTCAACAACAACCCGCAGAACCCCATCATCAACGTGCGCAGCTACGGCGCCGACCCGGCCGCCGTGGCGCGCTTCGCCCGCGCGCACGTGCGCGGCCTCCAGGACCACGGCATGATCGCCACCGCCAAGCACTTCCCCGGGCACGGCGACACCGGCACCGACTCCCACCTCGAGCTGCCGGTGATCGGAGTGGACCGCGCGCGCGCCGACTCCGTGGAGCTCGTGCCGTTCGGCGCCGTGATCGACGCCGGCGCGGGCGCGGTGATGAGCGCGCACATAGCGTTCCCGGCGCTGACCGGCGACTCCGTGCCCGCGACGCTCAACCCCGCCCTGCTGGACGGCCTGCTGCGCGGCGAGCTGGCGTTCGACGGGATCGTGGTCACGGACGCGCTCGTGATGGGGGGCATCGTGCGCGCGTACGGCGAGGGCGACGCCGCGATCCTGGCCGTGCGCGCGGGTGCCGACCTGCTCCTCATCCCGCGCAGCGTGCCGCGCACCATAGACGCGATCGAGCGCGCGGTGGAGGCCGGCGAACTGAGCGGGGAGCGGATCGACGCGTCGGTCCGCAAGCTGCTGGGGGCGAAGGCGGCGCTCGGCCTCAACGACGAGCGGCTCGTCGACTTCTCGCGGATCCCGGAGCGCCTGGGCACGCGGGCGCACGCGCGCGTGGCCGAGGAGGTCGCGTCGCGCGCGATCACCGCGGTGCGGGACCGGGACGGGCGCCTGCCGCTGCGCCGCACCGGCCGCGTGCTGGCGGTGGTCTACAGCGACGACCCGAACGACCCGGACCCGGCCGCGCCGTTCCGCGCCGCGCTCGACGAGCGCATCCCGGGGCTTCGCACCATCACCGTGGACGACCACGACCTGCCGCTCCTGGCCGACTCCCTGAGGCGCGCCGCCGACGGCGCCGACGCGGTGATCTTCGCGCCGTTCGTGCGCGTCCGCGCCTGGCAGGGAGACCTGCAGTTCTCGGAGGAAGCGGCGGCGTTCGCCGAGTACGTGGAGGGCGAAGGGATCCCACTGGTGGTCACCTCGTTCGGCAGCCCGTACCTGCTCCAGCGCATCCCCAGCGCCGGCACCTACGTGATCGCGTGGGGCCAGGAGCCGGTGACGCAGCGGGCCGCGGCGGCCGCCTTGCTGGGGGAGAGGCCCATCGAAGGGACCCTGCCCATCTCCATCCCGCCGTTCGCCGAGGTGGGCGACGGCCTGTTCGTCCCGGGTGACGGCGAGGCGCTGGGCAGCGCCCGCGATGACCTGCTGCGCGAGGCGCCCCCGGAAGAGGTGGGACTCGCGGCGGACGGGCTCGCCGCGGTCGACTCGACGGTGGAGGCGTGGATCGCCCGCGGAGCGGCTCCGGGCGCCGCGCTGGCCGTGGGGCGGCGGGGCCGGCTGGTGCGCCTGCGGGGCTACGGGCACCTGGATTGGGCGCCCGGGGCGCCCGCGGTGGACGATTCCACCATCTGGGACCTGGCCTCGCTCACGAAGACCCTCGCCACCACGACGGCGGTGATGATGCTGGCGGACGCCGGCGACGTGGAGCTCGACGCACCTCTGCGCAGGTACCTGAGCGAGTGGCCGGCCGCCGGCCCACTGGCGCCGGTGTCGCTGCGCAACCTGTTGCGCCACGACTCGGGGCTGCCGGCCTTCGAGCGCCTGTGGCTGACGCCCGGCGCCAGCGAGCGGCCGGTAAGGGCGATCGCCGCGCTGGACCCAGCGTACGAACGCGGTGAACGCACGGTCTACAGCGACCTGGGGCCGATCCTCGTCGGCAAGGTGATCGAGCGCGTGTCCGGGCTCGGGCTGGACGAGTTCGTCCGCCGCTACGTGATCGGACCGCTGTCCCTCCGCGAGACCGGCTTCAGCCCCGAGCAGACGGCCTTCCCGTGCCAGTGCCTGCAGCGCGTGGCGCCCACCGAGGTGGACCGGGCCGGCGGGCGGGGCCACGTGCGGGGCTCCGTGCACGACCCGAACGCCTTCGCGCTGGGCGGAGTGGCCGGCCACGCGGGGCTGTTCTCCAGCGCCCGCGACCTGGCCGTCCTCGCCCAGTTCGTGATGGATCGCGGGCGCTTCGCGGGTCGCGAGCTCGTGCGCTCGTCCACCGTCGAGACGTTCGTCCGCACGCAGGGGCCTGGTACCACCCGGGCGCTGGGGTGGGACACCCCGAGCGAGCGCAGCAGCGCTGGAGACCTGTTTTCCGAGCGCTCCTTCGGGCACACCGGGTTCACCGGCACGTCGCTGTGGTTCGATCCGGACCAGGACCTGTTCGTGGTCCTGCTGACCAACAGGATCAACCCGTCGGCGGCGAACCGCATGATCTTCGATTTGCGGCGCGACGTGCACGACGCCGTCCAACGTGCCATCGTCGACACCCCCGCGCGGCCGCGCCCGAACGTAGCGCGACGCTGATCGTGAGGAACAACCCGAGGAGAAGAATGCCTGGAATCGCACGCGTGCTTTCGGCCGCGCTGGTGGGGATCGTGCTGGCCGCCATGGGCGCCACCGCGCAGGACATCGACCTCCCGGGCGCGGTGGAGATCCGCGAATGGCGGGTGCCCTACCTGAACAGCCGCCCGCGCGATCCCTACGTCGCGCCGGACGGCCGCGTGTGGTTCGTGGGACAGCGCACCCACTACGTAGCCGTGCTCGACCCGGAGTCCGGGGAGTTCACGCGCTTCCCGCTGGACGACGGCGCCGGCCCGCACAACCTCATCGTGGACGACGAGGGCGCCATATGGTACGCGGGCAACCGGGCGCGGCACATCGGCATCATGGACCCCGAAACCGGCGCCGTCGAGAAGGTCATGATGCCCGACGAGGCGGCGCGCGACCCGCACACGCTGGTCTTCAGCGGCGACGACCACATCTGGTTCACGCTGCAGAGCTCCAACAAGGTCGGCCGCCTCACGCGCAGCACCCGCGAGGTGGAGCTGCTCGACGTGCCCACCCAGGCCGCCAGGCCGTACGGCATAGCGGTGGACGGCGCCGGGCGGCCCTGGATCGCGGAGGTGGGCACCAACGTCCTCGGCACCGTGGACCCGGCCACCATGGAGTACGAGGAAATCCGGCTGCCGCGCTCCGAGGCTCGCCCGCGCCGCATCGGGCTGACCACCGACGGCGGTGTCTGGTACGTGGACTACGCGCAGGGCTACGTGGGGCGGCTCGACCCCGAGACCCGCGCGGTTCGCGAGTGGCGCGCGCCGGGGGCGGAGCAGTCGGGTCCGTACGCCATGGCGATCGACGACCGGGACCGCATCTGGTTCGTCGAAACGCGGCAGCAACCGAACATGCTGATCGGCTTCGATCCCGAAACAGAATACTTCTTCGTGAAGACCGCCATTCCGAGCGGCGGCGGCTCGGTGAGGCACATGGTCTTCCACGCCCCCACTCGCACAATCTGGTTCGGCACCGACGCCAACACCGTCGGTCGCGTGACCGTCCCCTGAGCCGAAGGTCGCCTCCGAAGGCCCCGGCCCGGTGAGCGGTCTGGGGCCGCTGGATCTCGCCGTCGTCGGGGTCTACCTGGCGGGGGTGGTGGCCCTCGGCACCTTGGCAGGGGGCCGGCAGGAGAGCACGCGCGACTACTTCCTCGCGGGGAGCGGGCTCCCCTGGTGGGCCATCTCCCTCTCCGTGGTGGCGACCGAAACCAGCGCGCTCACCTTCATCAGCGTGCCGGCCGTGTCCTACGGCGGGGACTTCTGGTTCCTGCAACTGGCGGCGGGCTATCTGGTGGGCCGCGTTGCGGTCGCCGCGCTGCTGCTGCCCGGTTACTTCCGCGGCGACTACCTCACCGCGTACGCCTTCCTCGAGCACCGCTTCGGCCCCTCCGCTCGCCGCTTCGCCTCGGTGGCGTTCCTCGTTACCCGCGCGCTCGGAGACAGCGTGCGCCTCTTCGCCGTGGCAATCCCCGTGGCGCTCGTGACCGGACTGCCTTACGCCGGCGCCATCGCGCTCGCCGGGGGCGCGACGCTGCTCTACACGTACCGCGGCGGCCTGCGCTCGGTGGTCTGGGTGGACGTGGCGCAGATGGCCCTGTACGTGGTGGGCGGGGTGGCCGCGCTCGTGCTGCTGGTGCGCGCGGTGCCGGGCGGGTGGGAGGGCATCGTGGCCGCGGGCCGCGACGCCGGCCGCTTCCGGATCCTCCATGTGGCCGGGGGGCCTGCGGACGCGCGCTGGGTGGTCACCGGCCTGGTGGGCGGGGCGTTCCTCTCCCTCGCGAGCCACGGCGTCGACCACCTGATCGTGCAGCGCCTGCTGGCGGCGCGTGGGCTGGCCGCGGCGCGGCGCGCGGTGGTGGCGAGCGGGTTCCTGGTGTTCGCGCAATTCGCGCTTTTCCTCACCGTGGGCGTGGGCCTGTTCGCCTACTACGGAGGCAGGCCGTTCGCGACCAACGACGAGGTGCTCACGGCCTTCGTGATCGAGCGGTTCCCGCCGGGACTGGCGGGGCTGATCGTGGCCGCGCTGCTGGCCGCCGCGATGTCCACCGTGTCGTCTTCGCTGAACGCGCTGGCCTCGTCCACCACGCTGGATCTGTACGCGCCGCTCACCGGCAGATCCGGCGCCGACCTGCTCAGGGCGGGCCGCAGGTTTACCCTGGCCTGGGCGGTTATCCTGACCGGCGGCGCGATCCTGTTCCAGTTCGCGGCTTCGGACACGCCGGTGGTCGTGGTCGCGCTTCAGGTGGCATCGTTCACCTACGGCGGGCTGCTGGGCGCCTACCTGCTGGGCCTGGTGGTGCCCGCCGCGGGCGAGCGCCAGGTGGTCATCGCCATGGCGACAACGTTCATGATCATGACCGCGCTGTGGGCGGTTCAGCAGTTCGGGGTCGTACGCCCGCTCTTCCACGGGCTGTGGTACGCTGCGGTCGGCGCGCTCCTGACCGTCGTGGTCGGCTGGGGAGCCACGCGAGCCGCCGGCGGTGTCAGGAGAATATCCGTGAAAGGTTCGAGCGAAGTGAGAGAGAGGTCATCATCGGGTCACCGAAACGTCACAGATCGATGAGGCTACGCGTTGAGATGTCAGCTTTAGGTTGGGGCGGATCGCTTGCCCGGGCCGTAGGGCGACTTTACCTTGGCGCCGCATGAATCCCGCCAGCACGCCAGGGCCGTTCGTTCCCGAACGGGTGGAAAAGCCCTGGGGACACGAACTGATATGGGCAGTTGCGCCCGGTTACGTGGGTAAGGTCCTGGTTGTTCGGGCGGGCCACGCGCTGTCCCTGCAGTACCACGAGAAGAAGGATGAGACGCTGCACCTTCTTCGCGGACGGGTGAAGCTGTGGGTGGGAAGTTCGCAGGACGAGTTGCGGGAGGTGGGGCTGGAGGTCGGGGAGAGTATTCGACTCGTTCAGGGAACGCTGCACCGCCTGGAAGCGGTGAGCGACGTGGAGATTCTGGAGGCCTCCACGCCCGAGTTGGATGACGTCGTCAGGGTGCAGGACCGCTACGGGCGCGTCTGACCCACCCTCGACGGCGCGGGCGTACCTGGGGCTGGGCTCCAACGTCGGCGACCGACGCGCGAATATGACCGCCGGCCTCGAGTTGCTCGGGGCGGTGATCGAAATAGATGGGCTGTCCTGGGTGTACCGGACGGAGCCCCTCGGCAACGCGGCCCAGCCCGATTTCTGGAACCTGGCCGCGACCGGCGTCACGGGTTCGACGCCAGAGGCATTGCTCGAGGCGATCCACCGAATCGAGGACCAGCTCGGAAGAGAGCGGA
>JBDLIA010000133.1 GCA_039715185.1 Gemmatimonadota bacterium | reverse complement strand
GTGCTGTCGATCGAGCGGCGGCACGCGCTGCTGCGCTGGGCCGGACGGTCCGGGGCCCTGGTACTGGAGGACGACTACGACTCCGAGTTCCGCTACGGCGGCCGGCCGATCCCGGCGCTACAGGGGATCGACCCAGACGGGCGGGTGATCTACCTGGGGTCCTTCTCCAAGGTGCTGTCCCCGGATCTGCGGCTGGGCTACGTCGTCTCCTCGCCCCCGGTCGCGCGCGCTCTGGCGGCCGCGAAACGGCGAGCCGACCGGCAGAGTCCGTTGTTCCTGCAGAGAGCGGTAGCCGCGTACCTGACGGAGGGTCACTTCTCGCGTCACCTGTGGCGCATGCGGGCGCGATACGGCAAGAGGCGACGGGCGCTGGTGGAAGAGCTGCGCCGGATCCTATCGCCGGCCGCGGAAGTGGTGAGCGGCCGCGCCGGCATCCAGCTCCTGCTGCGGATAACCGACGCGCCGCCCGCGGCGACGCCGACCCTGTGCCAGGCCTTGCTCAACCGCGGCGTGCGGTTGGACGCCGCGACCGACTGTTATCTGGGGCGCGCGGCGTGCGCGGAGTTCCTGCTCGGGTTCGCGCGCCACGAACCGGCCGAGCTGGAAGAGCCGCTGCGGATCATCGCCGAGGTCCTGGCCGATTTCCGCGCGCGCGGCTGGCGCGCCGTCGCCGAGCCGGTCGCCGGCGACAGGGCGTCCGCTTGAGCCGGCGGCGCGCGGGAGCGAGCGAAGGAGGATACGCCGCCATCTACGCCGTCGTCCGCGAGATTCCACCGGGGCGGGTCGCCACTTACGGCCAGATCGCGGCGCTGGCGGGGCGACCCGGCGCCGCCCGCCAGGTGGGGTACGCGCTGGCCGCGCTTCGGGCGGAGGCCGACGTTCCCTGGCACCGCGTGATCAACGTGCGCGGCGAGGTCAGCGAGCGCCGGGGCGGCACCGCCTACGAGCACATCCAGCGCGATGTGCTCGTAGCCGAGGGTGTCGAGTTCGACGAGCGCGGCAGGATCGACCTGGCTCGATTTCGCTGGGACCCGTAGCGCCGCCCGTTACGGAAAAAGACTCCGGTCCAGACCCGGGATTACCCGTAGCGCGTTCTCGTAGTACACCTTGCGAAGCACCTCGTCGGGCAGCCCCAGGCCGTACATCTTCCAGAACGCGTGCCGCTTGCGGTAGTAGTCGAAGTACTCGTCCTCGGACTCGAGCACCCGAAAGTAGACGTAGTACTCGGACGGCTCCCACACGTCCTTCCCCATGAGGATCCGGTCCCGGTACCGCTCGAAGAAACGCCCCGCGAAGCGCGGCTGACGACCCGGTTCGTAGATCACCGCTGCGAGCTCGACCATGACGTTGGGGAGCGAGTCGAGCACCGCTCCCAGCCTGTCCAGATCGTTGGCCATCCAGAGCATGTGCGCGGCGATGAACTTCGTCTCCGGGTGCTTCCGGAACACGTTGAGCTGCTCCCCGACGATCTGTTCCCAGGAGGGGTCGGCGGGGCGCTTGCGGCGCGGCCGTTGCTTGAGCTCCAGCCAGCGCTCGTTGAACCGGTCGTGCGCCAGCCAGAAGGCCGCGGGGTCTCCGGAGTGGATCAGGACCGGCACCCCCAGCTCGCCGGCCTTGGCCCACAACGGATCGAGGCGCGGGTCGTCCACCGGAATTCGGGCTCCACGGGAGTCCACGGCCGACAGCCCGAGGTCCTTGAAGATCTTGAGTCCCTGCGCGCCGTTGCGGACGTCCCGCTCGAAGCGAGCGGCGGTCCGTTCGGCGTAGCCCGGGGCGTCGATGCCCTCGTAGGAGGGGTTGGCGAACACGACGAAGCGGTTCGGATAGGGACCCTTCAGCGCCTGAATGCGCTGTCGGAGGGTATCGCCGCGCCCCCCGGAAAGGTTGACCATGACCGCCAGGTTCAACTCGTCCATGGCGGCGACGATGCTGTCCACGCGCGCACGCGTGAGTTCGCCACGCAGGTGGTTGTGCACGTCCACGAACGGGAAGTGCGCCCGCGTGATGGGGTTCTCCGGAACCACGAGGGTGGACCGCGGCTCGTACTCCTCGAAGCTCATCTCCTGGGCGTGGAGACCGGGGCCTCCCGCGCCGGCGGAGACCAAAAACGCGAGTGCTGCTGCGCGCCCCAACCCTGAATGCGTGATGCTCAACGACTCCCCCGTTCGTTCCGGATTTCGCCAGTCGACTTTTCCGTGGTGGTGCTCATACGGCACCTGTCCGAGCCAGTAGCCATTCGGCCGAGGTGCAAACCCGGAAAGGCAAAGCGCGCCCAGCCATATGGCCAGGCGCGCCCGCGCATGTCGGCGTCTCGGCGGGGCGTGACACAGGTCACGCCGCCGCCTCCGTCGTGCTACCCGCCGAAGCGGTACCGCGCGCCCAGCTGCAGGCGCAGCGGATCACCCAGCCCACTCTGCAGCGTGCCGTCGAAGTTGAACAGCGGCGACGTCGCGGCGGGGTCCAGGAAGTTGTCGGTGTTGAAGAGGTTGAACACCTCGGCGATCAGCTCGACCTCGTTCCCACCACCCTGGTTGAAGGTGCGGCTCAGGCGCGTGTCCCACGTGAAGAACTCATTGTCCTTCCGCAGCGTGTTCCGCTCCAGGATCGTGCCGTCCGAGCAGATCCGGTCCTGCGGGCTGCTGGCCCGCTCTCCGGTGCCCGAGTTGCCGGCGCCGCATACCTCGTTGGTGGGCTGTGAGGAGTAGTAGCTGACGCGGTTGCTCACGTTGAAGCCCGCGCCGAGATCGGCCACGACGTACGCGTTTGCCCGGTGGCGCTGATCGCGGTCGCTGAAGCCCCACTCCCTGTCGAGGCGATCCGCCCGCGCGTACCGGAACGAGAACGGGTCACGCTCGTTGTCGTCGTCCGACTTGTCCCACGACACGGTGTAGTTCACGTCGAACACCACGCGGTCATTGATGTCCCCTCTGAGCGCCGCGGTGATCCCGTGATACGTCGAGCTGGCGGTGCTCTCGAGCACGGTCACTCCGCCGAGCCCATTGGACGGGTCGTTCGGGAAGTCGTCGAACGCCCCGCCGAACACCGGGTCGTTCCGGTCCACGAAGCGGAACAGGTTATCCGTGTGCGCGAAGCTGTAGAACAGCGAGTACGCGACGTCGTCGTTTACCATCGCGTCGTAACCCAGCGCCGTCGAAACCGTGCGCGGGTTCTCGAAGTCCTTGTCCGTCACGAAGATGCCCGGACGGTCCAGCGAGACCCCGTTCACTTGGATTAGCTCCGCATACGCCGGCGGAACGAGCCCGAACTCGTTGAGGGAGCTCGCGGCGAACAGTTCGGTACCGATCGAGCCGTTCGTGGTGCGGGTGCTGGCCAGGACCAGGCCGGGAACGCGGGCGTAGTAGAGACCCGCGTTGACGCGCAGGACGCTCTGCCCGTCGCCGTTGCGGTCCCACGCGATCCCGAAGCGCGGCTGGATGTTGTCCCAGTCCGTCGGGATGGTGCCGTCCGACGGGAAGTCTTCGGTGCCGATGAACGGCGCGTAGAAGACGTCTTCCGGCGGGGTGATGGGATCGGGCTGCACCTGCGCCTCCCACCGCACCCCGAAGTCGACCGTCAGATTCTGGCTGGGCGTCCACGTGTCCTGGACGAAGAACGACACCTCGTTCTGGACGATCTCCTGGGTGCCCGCGTCGTCCACGGTCTGCCCGGCCTGAACAGGCGTGAACTGCAGGTACGTGTCCAGCGGCCCCGTGATCGTGGTGCCGGCGGGACATAGACCGGTGGTGTTGGACGAGCCGTCAGAGCACTCGACGTAGGTTGGGCCCTGCTCGACGAAGTTGATGAAGCCGTCCACGCTCGTGAAGATGGCACGTCCGTTACCGAAGCCGCGGAACGTCTGCTTCACGCGCGTGCGGTTCCACTCGCCCCCGACCTTGAAGAGGTGCTCGCCGGACACGAAGGAGATGTTGTCCAGGAGCTGGACGCGGTCGTCGAAGGCGTCCACCGGGATGAAGAAGGGCATGCCCCAGCGGAAGCCATCCAGGAAGCCGGCGCCGGTGTCGGGGAACGGACGCCCGGTGGCCGGGTTGATCGGCCCTTCGTAGGGTCGCGGCCGGTCCTCCCGCGACCACTGGAACCGGAACTCGTTGGCAACGGTGGGCGAGAGCTGCGACTGGAGCGCGCCGTTCACGGCGTGGGACTTGTCCTCCTCGATCGCGTTGGCGCTCGCGCCCCAGGCGTCGAAGTCGAACGTCCCGTTCTTCTGCTCCGCCCACGTGAAGTTGTACTTCAGGCTCAGGTTGTTCGACTCGTTGAGCCGGAAGTCGAACTTGGACATGAGGGCCTTGGCGTCGTTGGTCCTAGTGATCGGATCGAAGTCGTTCGCCAGGGCACCGCCGAACTCAGTCTGGAAGAAGTCGATGAGCTTCTGCATTTCGGCCGGCTCCTGCACCCCCGTCCGGGTGACCTGCTTCGTCTGGCTGGCCTCCTGCTGGTCGTAGGCGATGAAGAAGAAGGCCTTGTCGCGGCTGATCGGGCCGCCGAGCGTGAAGCCGAACTGGTTCTGGTCGAAGTTCGGGTTGCCCCCGCCGCGCGCGAAGTCCGCGGAAATCTCGTCGAACTGCCCGAAGTAGTTGAGCGTCCCCTGGAACTCGTTCGTGCCGGACTTGGTGATGACGTTGACGAAGCCGCCGGCCGAGCGGCCGAACTCCGCGGTGGCGCCCTGGTTCACCACCACGATTTCCTCGATCGCGTCCTGATTGAACGTGAACGCCGGTCGCTGCCCGCCCCGCTGCTCGCCGAAGAACGGGTTGTTGAAGTCGGCGCCGTCCACGGACACGTTGTTGAAGATCCCGCGCTGTCCGCTGACGGTCAGCTCTTCACCGTCCGGCCCCTGCACGATGCCGACCCCGGGCGTGAGGAGCGTGAAGTCGATGAAATCACGGCCGTTGTTGGGCAGGTTCTCGACCACTTCGGTGCCGAGGCGCGAGGATGAGGTCACGTCGCTCACATCGACCAGAGGACGCTCGACGGACACGTTCAGCCCCTCGAGCTCCACGGCCTCGAACGACAGGTCGAGGGTTTCGGTTTGGCCCAGACCGAGACGGATCCCGTCACGCGTGATCTCCTGCACGAACTCGAGCGCCGCGACCGACACCGTGTAGGTGCCGACGGGTAGCAGCGTGGCGACGAAGATCCCGCTCTGGTTGGTCGAGGTCGTGTGCACCAATCCCGTCTCCACATGCCTGATCGTCACCTCGGCACCGGCCACTGGCTGGCCGACCGGATCCGTGATGACTCCTCTAATGATTCCCGTGGTCGCCTGCGACTGAGCGGTGATCCCCGCAGGTAAGGTCAGGAAGGCACAAACGAGGACTAGCAATCCGATCGTTCGTCGCAACATGACAAGCTCCCTTGATGAGGCGTGGTTCGACTTCGAGTGGGCCGTGCCAAACCGCGGCGCGAAAACCGCACACCGCAGGAACGAAGTCACTGTAACGATGAGGGCGCCGAATCGCTACAAGCCTGAGGCGCCGTTAAGGTCGGGTCATCCAGGCACGCTTGCGGCGGCAGGGTTGATCGAACGCGGAGAGTTTCGACTGCCGCGCCGCACCGACGGAGTCGGATGACGACGTAGGAATTCTACGGAGTCAACGGCGTCTGTCGCTCCGCGCAGGTGGCGTGTATGAGAAGAGCCCCGGGTTCGCCCCGGGGCCCTCTCGCTGGCGTGCGGCGGGGCACGCCTCAGCGGTCGGTCCGCCTCAGGCGCGCATGTTGCTGATTATCGCTTTGGCGGTGTCGTGCATGGACCTCGCGACCTCGTCGAGCGAGTCGCGCAGGCGCTCCTCGCGCCGCACGGCCTGCTCGTGGAGCGAGTCCGCCAGGTCCGCCTCGCGGCGCACGCGCTCGGCTTCCAGCTCGAGCGCGGCCACGTAGCCGCGCAGGCGCGCCCGCGCCGCGACGGGTGGGCCGGGCGGGTCCTCTAGAGCCTGCGCGGCCCGGCCCGGGAAAAACGGTCGCCGCGAGCTGACCCCGCGCGCCAGAGCGATCTTCGCCGCGCGCAGCTCC